>CAMWVO010000016.1 GCA_947177695.1 uncultured Clostridia bacterium | reverse complement strand
GCAAGGGAGTTCGGGGGAGTGGAGCACCGCATTGAATTTGTCCGTGAGCTGGACGGTGTGCGGTACTACAACGACAGCATTGCGACCAGTCCCGTAAGCGTAATTGCGGGTCTGAACGCGTTCGGACGGCGTATTGTCGTCATTGCGGGAGGTTCGGACAAAAAGCTTGACTACGGTCAGCTTGCCGAGCCGATCAATACCTACGTAAAAACGCTGGTGCTTTTGGGTGAGACCGCGGACAGCATTGAAGCGGCGGTCAGGGCGTATCCTCACTACAGCGAAGAAAAATGCCGCATTGTAAGAGTAAAAACCATGGAAGAAGCGGTGAACGCCGCTCGTGAAAACGCTCAGAGCGGTGATGTGGTAACGCTTTCTCCCGCAAGCGCAAGCTTTGATATGTACAAAAATTTTGAGGAGCGGGGACGGCACTATAAGAGTATCGTCAACGCACTCTAAGGAAAGGATACTAATATGGATTTGGAAAAGAGCATAATGTCCCTTGCGGACGCGCGGGGCGTTTCGGGCGACGAAACAAACGCCGCCGAGCTTGCGCTGTCCATGCTGAAAAGCTATACGGACGACTGCTTTATAAAAAACGGCAACGTTATCGGGCGTCTTGGCTGTAAAGGTGCAAAGCCTCACATTCTGCTTGACGCTCACATCGACCAGATAGGCTTTACGGTGACGCACATTACCGACGACGGATTTCTGAAAATCGCGGGCTGCGGCGGGATAGACCGCAGACTGCTGCTTGCCCAGCAGGTCACAGTACTTGGCAGCAAGCAGCTTGTTGAAAGCAAGCTTCTTGACGGCGTTATCTGCGCCATACCGCCCCATCTTGAGACCGACGAGAGCAAAGTCCCTGAAATGGAGGACATCTGCGTGGACGTTGGCTTGACGAAAGCGCAGGCGGAGGAAATGATATCTCTCGGCGATAAGATCGTGTTTTCGTCGCGGTGCGAAAAATTGCAGGGGGACAGGATTACCGGCGCGGCTCTGGACGATCGCTGCGGCGTTGCAGCTGTTCTGCGCGCTCTGGAGCTTGTAAAGGATAAAACTTTACAAAATGAAATAACAGTGATGTTTTCAACTCAGGAGGAAGTGGGCGAGCGGGGCGCAAAGATAGGCGCGTTCGACATAGAGCCTGACATTGCTATCGCGGTGGACGTAAGCTTCGCCCTTACTTCGGACGACTCCGAATTAAAGTGCGGAACCATGGGCAAAGGCTGCATGATAGGCTTTTCTCCCGTGCTTGACAGGGAACTGTCCCAAAGGCTTAAAACCGTTGCGGAGAAGAATGATCTGCCGTATCAGATAGAAGTAATGAGCGGCACGACTGGTACAAATGCGGACAGATTTTCCGTAAACAAGGGCGGCGTAAAGGCAGTAACCTTGTCAATACCTTTGAAGTATATGCACACGCCCGTGGAAGTAATATCCCTTTCCGACGTGGAAAATACGGCGCAGCTTATTGCCGCCTATATTACGGAGGTGGTATTATGACGATAGAACTGCTTGAAAAGCTTTGCCGTCTGAACGGTACTTCGGGTGACGAAAACAAGGTCAGAGACTTTATTTTAGCCGAGATTTCGGGCTTCTGCGACTGCCGTGTTGACCCTCTCGGAAACATTATCGCCGAGAAAAAAGGCGCGTCCGCCGCTTCAAAAAAGGTCATGGTCTCCGCCCATATGGACGAGGTGGGAATGGTCGTTACCTCGGTGAAGTCCGACGGAACGCTCACGGTCTCGCCAGTCGGCGGGATAGACCCGCGGGTCGCCATAGGAAGACCTGTTCGGGTGGGTGACGGCGATATCTGCGGGGTTATCGGCGCAAAGGCAGTGCATAACCTGTCCGCAGACGAAAAAAAGACCGCTCCGAAGTTTTCCGCTTTGTACGTGGATATCGGTGCGGAGGATAAGGCTGCCGCCGAAAAGCTTGTTGCTTTGGGAGACTTCGTGCATTTTCACTCCGATTTTTCCGCTTTCGGCGACGGATTTGTCAAGGGAAAAGCCATTGACGACCGCTTCGGCTGCGCGGTGATGATAGACCTTATCAAGTCAGAGCTGCCGTATGACTGCGTGTTTACCTTTGTGGTTCAGGAGGAAGTGGGACTTCGCGGTTCGCGGACAGCTGCCTACAGCGTAGATCCCGATTTTGCCATAGTTCTTGAAGCTACAACAGCGGCGGATATTCCGCTTGCTTCGGGAGAAAAACGCTGCTGCGAGCTGGGCAGAGGTGCGGTGGTGTCCCATATGGACCGTTCCACTATCTACGATAAGGAGCTGTACAGGCTTTCCCGCCAAATCGCGTCCGAGAACGGTATAGGCTGGCAGACAAAGACTATGGTCGCTGGCGGAAACGACAGCGGAGCGATACACATTTCCCGCAGCGGAGTGCGTACCATAGCCATTTCTGCGCCCTGCCGATATCTGCATTCACCGTCCTGCGTAGTCAAGCTGTCCGATCTGGAGGACTGCGAACGTCTGGCAAGGCTTATGCTGGAAAAGATGTGTATGATGTGATAAAGCAGATTTTTGATGTAACTCCCGAAATGGTTACGGATTCCTACTACGGCAGGAAAATCCTGGCGGCATATACTGCTTACGGCGGGGGATATGACTTTTGTAGATTTTACTCCTGCGGAACAGGCGTTATTCATATTTACAACACAAGCATGGTTATAGATGGAAATATTGACTGCGATGAAGCGGAAATGTTTATTGATCTTACAAAGCCTGTCTCAATAGAGATGGAAAGCAAAAAAACTTTACACATTTCTGGAGACTACAGCACTGAGCATAGAACGCTGTTTCGCGTTGTACCGCAGAAATGCGACATTAATATCGGTAATGTAAAGGTAAACAGCTGTACTGATAAATGCTTTGAAATACTGAACGAAAGCTTTGACGATATGCTTTCATATGACGATTGGTACGTAGATATTTCCCACAGAATACGGCATAATGTGTCGAAGCTGTACCTGTATGAAAGCACCACAATTACACAGCAATTTAACATTAATGGATTTATTTTCCTGTCACATATTGCTACGGCAAAGTCCCAAAGAGGCAGGGGAACGGCGCGGGAGCTGCTTCGGCTGCTCGGCGGTGAAGCCGAAAAGCGCGGCGAGACCGCATATCTTTTCGCGCGGGACAAAAGATACTCTTTTTATGAATCCATAGGCTTTGAGCCTGTTTACGAAGATTTATTGTATGAAATGAAAGGTTGATACTGATGGCGGAGATTTTTGACCCGAAGCCGGTCGAGGAAAAGGGCTTCGAGATAGACGAAAGAATACTCAAACTTGCGGAAAAGGCGGAGGAGAACTGCTCTGCGGCGTTTGCCGAGACGGACAGGATCGCACGTCTGAACGGCGAAAAGGTGCTGAGAGCGTTTATAAACAACAAGGTAAGCGCGGCTTGCATGACCGGTACGACGGGTTACGGCTACGGAGACGTGGGCAGAGATACCCTCGACAAGGTTTACGCCGACGTTTTCGGCGCGGAGGACGCTCTTGTCCGCCACACATTTGTAAGCGGCACACATGCGCTTACCTGCGCGCTTTTCGGAGTGCTTCGTGCCGGTGACAAGCTTGTGAGCCTTACAGGCACTCCCTATGACACTCTTGAGGAGGTTATCGGTCTGCGCGGCAGCGGAAACGGTTCTCTGAAAGATTTCGGCGTTGAGTACGATCAGGTGGAGCTTCTTCCCGACGGAAAGCCCGATGTGGGAGAGATATTCAAAAAGGTCAAGGACGCCAAGGTCGCTTACATACAGCGTTCACGGGGATATTCCCTTCGTCCGACCCTTACGCTGAACGGTATCGCCGAGATCGTCAAAGCGGCAAAGGGTGCAAATCCAGACATTGTTGTAATGGTGGACAACTGCTACGGCGAATTTGTGGAAAGCAAAGAGCCTTTACAGTTCGGAGCAGACCTTATTATCGGTTCGCTTATAAAAAATCCCGGTGCTGGAATTGCCGAGACCGGAGGCTATATCGCGGGAAGCAAGAAGCTTGTGGAGCAGTGTGCTTATCGGCTTACCTGCGTGGGTATGGGCAAGGAAGTTGGCTGTACCCTCAACCAGAACAAGCTTATGTATCAGGGACTTTTCTTTGCTCCCGAAGTGGTTGCCAGTGCTGTAAAGGTTGCAACATTTACGAGTGAAATAATGACTTTGCTGAAATTTGAGTGTTTTCCCAAAAGGGATGAAAAGCGTGGTGACATCATCACGGCGGTGCTGATGAAGAATGCGGACAATCTTACAGCGTTCTGTCAGGGCGTGCAGAAGGGCTCTCCAATTGACAGCTTTGTTACCCCAGAGCCTTGGGATATGCCCGGTTACGATTCACAGGTCATCATGGCGGCGGGCGCGTTCAATATGGGAGCGTCCATTGAGCTTTCCGCTGACGCTCCTCTGCGCGAACCGTTTGCGGCGTTTGTACAGGGCGGTCTGACTTACCCCACGGGAAGAATGGGTATTCTTGTGGCTTTGCAGGAAATGTTTGAAAGGCATTGTCTCAGGTTGTTCTAAAATATATGCAAAAGCCTCCCGCTTCATTTTGAAGCCGGGAGGTTTTTCGGTTATCCGTGCTTTGCAATACTGTCAGCGGCAAATTTTCCCTGAGTGACGGCAACGGGAAGTCCGCCGTTTGTGGTGAGCCATTGGCTTGCAAGAAATACGTTGGACAAGCCCTTTACAGTGTTTTTCGCTGTAAGACTTTTGTACCCCTTTTGCTCAAAAAAGCTCATGTATGCGCCCTTATAGGCGCCGCACCACTTTATAAAGGTGCATGGCGAATATGTATCGAGCAGGACGAGCCTGTTTTCAAGTTCGGGAAAAATGCTTGTTATGCGCGTCCTTACTGTTTCTGCAATTTTTTGTTTTTCTGCACTGTAACGCTCTTTGTCATTGTAAATATTTTTCCAGTACTCATAGTCCTCGTTATCCTGCGGGATATTGCATTGAATTACACGCCTGTCTTTCGGGAACAGCTTTTCGTCGTAATCGTACAGCCTTATCCCGATGTAGTCAAGCCTGCTTTTTCCCACGGTATAGCTTTCGCAGGGATAAACAGCAGAACCGCTTTTAACTCCGCAGTCCTCCGCGCCGATAATGCCGAATGACACATTGAACGCCGAGGATACCTTGTAGCCGTCCTTATTTCCGTACATTTTTCGCAGGCTTTTGTCCATGTACTTTTTATCCAGCAGCTTGCCGAAGGTCACGGCAGGGTCGGCGGCGCATATTACAAAATCACATTCAGCTGTGCTTCCGTCAGCAAAGGATACGGACTGCGCTCTGCCATCGTTTATGTTAATTTTTACGGCGGGAGAATTTGTGTGTACTTCGCCCCCAAGCCCTTTGAAGCGTTCAGCAATTCTGCGTACCATGCCCACCGAGCCGCCTGCGGGGATAGCGGCAGTACCGCTTGTGTAAAATCCTATGGAAGAAATAAGCGTTATCGCTTTGTAGGACTCGTGCAGATACCGCTTTATCATGTCCCTGACAAGGGGATTTTTAAAACGTCCCGCAAGGTCGGCAATAGTGTCCTTTCCGTACTCCTTTATGACCCTGCCCATTTCAGCCATGCTCATGCCGAATTTCATGTACTCGATAAAATTCATTTCCGCAAGCGATTTTTCGCAGGGCACCCTGACCGATTCCGCGCTTTTAACAGCGTCAAAAAGCTTGTTTATCTCGGCGCTGTCCTCGGGAGCGGTCTCAAGAAATTCATTTCTTGCCTTTTCAATGTCGCTCCAGAAGTGCAGGACTTTTCCATCCCTTTCAAGACAGTAAAAATACGGCTCACGGTAAAATTCCGTACTGTCGTCGATCGCACCGATGTCCCGCCATATTTTGTAAAGGTCGTCTGTGGGATTGCAGCCTGTCAGCCAGTGAATACAGTTGTCAATGTGATAGCCCTGTCTGTCCCAGCCCGTACACTCGCCGCCGAGGACGGCGTTTTTCTCATAAACAGCCGCTTCAAAACCGTTCATAATACAGTGAATACCTGCTGAAAGTCCCGCAATACCGCCGCCTATAATAATTACCTTTTTCATTTTGCACCTCTTATAATATCTATTATCCAGTCCGTTTCGGGGAGCTGACCGTTTTCAAGCATTTCGGGGGAGACCGCAAGCTGCTCCATAATGCCCTGAACGCTGCTCCAGAACGTGAACGAAAGAGCGTATGGGTCGCCCTCTCTGAAATATCCGTACTGCTGACCCGCTTTGATTATTTCCGCGGACTGTTCCATCTGACTGACGCTCAAAGCAATGTCCCGTATGTGCTGCGGTATGCCCTCGTTGCGCCTCGCCTGGGACATTAGCACAAACATGTAGAACACCCACGGCTGTTCCTTGGCGTAGGAAAAAAGCGCGTCGAGAAACCCTTTGAAAAAATCGAGAGGGTTTTCAAAATTCATTTCCTGGGGGACTTTTGTACCCCCTGCGCCCATTTTAACAAGCTCCTCGTAAAGCTGTTCCTTTGATTCAAAGTAGTGGAACATCAGTCCCACGCTCATGTCGGCGGCTTTTGCAATGTCGCCTATTTTGGTGTCGGAGTACCCTTTTTTCGCAAACAGTTCAAGAGCCTTTGAAATAATAAGCTGTCTGCGCTGTTCCTTTTGCTCGTCTCTTGCGGACATGGCGTCACCTCGTTTGATTTATATTCATTGAATTTATATTCAATGAATTAATTATACCATGCCGAAATATTCTTGTCAAGGAGGAAAATTGAGATTTTTTTTCTAAATTCTGTTGCAAAGCTTTGCAGAATGTGGTATAATATACTCTGTATTATTGATTACCGTAAGGAAGCGAGGTATTTAGTATGGACATAGAGATGGTCAGATACCTGTCAAAGCTGGGCAAGCTCACCTTTACAGACGAGGAGCTGGAAAAAGCCGCAAAGGATATGACGGGCATTATTGAAATCATGGACACTATCAAGGAGATCGACATTACCTACGAGCCGATCAAGGATAATCACAACGTTTATCTGAACGGTCTGCGCGAGGACAAGGCTATGGATTCTTTCCCCACGGAAAAGATCCTGCAGAACGCTGTCAACAGCGAAAGCTGCTTTGTCGTACCAAAGGTCGTTGAATAATGATTTGTACCGTACTATAGATTTGTGAAAGGATGTAAACCGATGGATATTACCGCGCTTAAGATCCGCGATATGCGCGCCGCTCTCGACAAAAAGGAAGTTTCCGCTGCCGAGCTTGCCGACGCATACTTAACGAGAATAAATGAGATCGACGGCAGTCTCGAAAGCTATATAACCGTTACTGCCGAGGAGGCGAAAGCCGCTGCCGCAAAGGCTCAGACCCTTATCGACAGTGGAGAAGCCAAGCCTCTTACGGGCATCCCTCTTGCCGTAAAGGACAACATCTGCACCGACGGCGTAAAGACTACCTGTTCTTCAAGGATACTTGAAAATTTTGTGCCTCCCTATGACGCTACCGTTATGGAAAAGCTCAATGCGGAGGGCATTGTCATGCTCGGAAAGGTCTCTATGGACGAGTTCGCTATGGGCGGCTCTACCCAGACCTCGGCTTTCAAGAAAACGAAAAATCCCTACGACCTTGGCAGAGTTCCGGGAGGAAGCTCCGGAGGCTCGGCTGCGGCTGTAAGCGCATCGCTCTGCGCGGCGGCTCTCGGCTCGGATACGGGCGGCTCTATCAGACAGCCCGCTGCTTTCTGCGGAGTTACGGGCATGAAGCCTACTTACGGAAGAGTTTCCCGTTACGGACTTGTGGCGTTTGCAAGCTCCCTTGACCAGATAGGTCCTATCGCAAAGGACGCTCACGACTGTGCGGTTATCCTCAACGCTATATCGGGTTACGATTATCACGACGGAACAAGCGCAAAGCGTGACGTCCCCGACTTTACCGCTAAGATCGGTCAGGATATCAAGGGCATGAAAATCGCAATGCCCAAGGAGTTCTACGCCGACGGTATTGACGACGAGGTGAGAAATGCGGTTACGGAGGCTGCAAAATGGTACGAAAAGCAGGGCGCGGTTATTGTTGACTGTTCCATGCCGTCGCTGAAATATGCGGTCGCGGCGTACTACCTTATCGCTTCCGCAGAGGCTTCCTCCAATCTGTCAAGATATGACGGCATCAAGTACGGACACCGCTCCGAGATCGGCGATTCCTATAACGACCTTGTGTGCAACTCCAGAAGCGAGGGCTTCGGCGACGAGGTAAAGAGACGTATCCTGCTTGGCAACTATGCGCTTTCAAGCGGATACTACGACGCTTACTACGGCAAGGCAATGGCTCTGAAGCAGAAGATACGCGAGGAGTACGCGGAAATATTCAAGGGCTGCGACGTTATCCTTACGCCGACCGCGCCGACCGTTGCATACGGCGTGAACGAAAATATCTCCGATCCCGCAAAGATGTATCAGGCGGACATATGCACCGTAACGGTGAATATCGCGTCCCTCCCCGCGATCTCCACGACCTGCGGCTACGACAAGGACGGTATGCCCATAGGTATGTCCATAATCGGAAAGCACTGGGACGAGGCGACCGTGATTCAGGCTGCCGACGCTTACGAAAAGCAGTTTGAGAGCGTTCCTGCCAAGATATAAAGAAAGGTACGGTGAAAAAAATGTCTGCATATATTCCTGTAATCGGTCTTGAGATCCATGCGGAGCTTCTGACCAAATCAAAGGTTTTCTGTACCTGATCCGCTGAATTCGGCGGAGACAAAAACACCCGCTGCTGTCCCGTATGCTCGGGTATGCCCGGCACGCTTCCCATTATAAACCAAACCGCTGTTGAGTACGCCGTAAAGGCAGGCTTTGCGCTTGGCTGCGACATCAACAAGTTTTCGGTGTTCGACAGAAAGAACTACTTTTACCCCGACCTTCCCAAGGCGTACCAGATATCACAGCTTAATCTGCCGCTTTGCATAAACGGTCTCGTGCCTATCGAGTACGAGGTTGACGGCGAAAAGAAAACGAAAAATATCCGCATTAACCGTATCCACCTTGAGGAGGACGCGGGAAAGCTTATCCACGACGATCTTAACGGAGTTTCCCTTGCGGACTACAACCGCTGCGGAATTCCTCTTATCGAGATCGTTACGGAGCCCGATATCGGTTCCGCAGACGAGGCAAAGGCTTTCGTTGAAAAGATTTCTCTGCTTTTGCAGTATGCAGGTGTCTGCGACTGTAAAATGGAACAGGGCTCGCTCAGGTGCGACGTAAATATTTCCATAATGAAGCCTACCGACACCGAGCTTGGTACAAGGGCGGAGATCAAGAACCTGAACTCCATCAAGGCTATCGGACGTGCGATCGACTTTGAGATCTACCGTCAGGGCAAGCTTCTGGATATGGGCAAGAGAGTTGTTCAGGAGACACGCCGTTTCGACGACAACAGGGGAGAGACCAAGTCCATGCGTTCCAAGGAGGACGCTCACGACTACCGCTATTTCCCTGAGCCGGATATCTTGCAGGTGAACTTTACCGATGAGGACTTGGACGCTATCCGCGCCAAGCTTCCCGAAATGCCCTACAAGAGACTGGAAAGATATCTTGCGGACGGTCTCAGCGAGACTGACGCGAAGATTATCGTAAATCAGAAGATACTGTCCGACTTCTTTGACACGGCTGTCAAAGCCTACAGCAATCCTAAGTCAGTGTGCAATTTCCTTATCGGCGAGATGATGAGACGTATCAATCTGGGCGAGGTCGCTCTTGATAATCTGCCCTTTACCGCGGAGCAGTTCGCGAAGCTGGTTGAAATGGCGGATACCGACAAGGTTTCCAAAAACGATGCCAAGAGTGTGTTCCGTACCATGTGCGAAAAGGGCGGAGACCCCGAAGATATCGCCAAGGCGGCGGGACTGCTCATTACCAACGATACCGGAAAGGTTCTTGAAGTTATTGAGGAGGTTCTTGCGGCTAACGAAAAGGCTGTGGCACAGTACACAGGAGGCGACCAGAAGGTATTCGGCTTCCTTATGGGACAGTGTACAAAGGCTCTGAAAGGCGTCTGCACACCTAAAGTTATCAAGGAAGAGCTTGAAAAGAAGCTTAAATCGCTTTGATGAAAGGGGATTTTGCTGTGGATAAAATGGTAAACAAAGTACTCGCCATAGCAAGCGCGGCGCTGCTGGCTGTTGGAATAGTATTTACGGGTATGAACCTGTTCTGCGGCGAGGAAAAGAAAAACAGTAACAATCCGATAATCGCGCTGTTTTGCGTTTCGCTTTCATATATGCTCAATGTAATAAAGGACTTTGACTGCGAGCAGCAGTAATGTACTGCAAAATTTAACTTCTTTTCCGAAAAGAGTTCCGATAGAATTTATGGAGTAAAAGTATGAAAATAGAAATAAAGCCTGACGGAGTTTGGTATCACGGTTCCGATACGCTTTTTTCAGAGTTGAGAAGCAACAGTACAATTACACAGTGGAAAGAACTCGCAGAGGCATTTTCACACCGTCCGACTGCTCTGGAATATGATGACGATGGCGCGATCAGTCATAACGGAGTGGAAAAAGGTTATTTGTATATAATTGACGAGCCTGTTGACTTTCAGAATGATATATGCCCGCATCCGAGAACGTCAATGGATGAAAATGCTGAGTTTTTGACAAAGCGTCCCTTAAAAGTAAAAATGATTTGTGAACTATAAATCCGGCTTTATGACTGTAAAATCGGCAGGGAACACTTTCCCGAAAAGGGAGAAATTTAACTGAAAGGTTGTTTGGAAAATGATAAAAGTCAGCGGAACAGATCTGCTTGAAGAATTTGACCTTGACGAGGCGTTGTCAAAGGTCGGCGAGACTATCGAGCTTTGCGCCTGCGTACACAGCGTAAAGCAGATGAGCGGCTTTGCGTTCGTTTCTCTGCGGACGGCAAGGTACGTTATCCAGTCGGTGTACAGCGAGGCGGACTGCGCCGACCCTCTGGACGAGATACGCGAGGGCTGCTTTGTAAAGACGACTGCTGTTGTTAAAAAGGAGGAGCGCGCCCGCAACGGTATCGAGCTTGTCCTGAAAACGATAAAGCTTATGTCCAAGCCAACTGAGGACTATCCCCTCCACGTTTCAAAACGCAGACTGGGCTGCTCGCTGGACGTTAATCTGGACAACAGAAGCGTTGCGCTCCGCAATCCTTTTGAGAGAGCGACGTTCAAGTTCCAGGAGGGCGTTGCGGAGGCTTTCCGCAAGTTCATGCTGGACAACAAGTTTACCGAGATACACACTCCGAAGATAGTTGCTCAGGGCGCAGAGGGCGGCGCAAATATTTTCCATCTGGACTACTTCCAGAAGAATGCTTTCCTCAACCAGTCGCCTCAGTTCTATAAGCAGACTGCCGTTGCGTTTTTCGACAGGGTTTTTGAGATCGCTCCCGTGTACCGCGCAGAGCGTCACGCTACGTCCCGTCACCTGAACGAGTACATCGGTCTGGACTTTGAAATGGGCTACATCAACGATATGTACGATGTTATGAATATGGAGACCGCAATGCTCCGCTACATGATGCAGTACCTCAAGGAAAATTATCAGCACGAGATAACAATTCTCGGCGCGGATATTCCCGAGGTGGGGGAGATACCCTCCATCAAGTTTGAGGACGCTATCGCTCTTATCAAGGGTTCAAAGGCTAAAAACAAGTTCGACCTTGAACCCGAGGACGAGATATTCCTGTGCAACTACGCAAAGGAAAATTACGGTACAGAGTTTATTTTCGTTACGAACTTCCCGTCGTCCAAACCGCCGTTCTACGCGATGAATGACAAGGACGACCCGCGTACCGCCTGCAAGTTCGACCTTTTGTTCAGAGGTCTGGAGATTACCACGGGCGGTCAGCGTATCCACGACTACAACGAACAGCTTGAAAAGATGAAAGCGCAGGGTCTCGACCCGGAGGACTTCAAGTCCTATCTGGAGGTACACAAGTACGGTCTGCCTCCTCACGGCGGACTTGGAATCGGTCTGGAGCGTCTGGTCATGAAGCTGCTGGGTCAGCAGAATATCCGCCAGGCTTCTATGTTCCCAAGAGACTTGAACAGGCTGATACCGTAAAAAATAAAGGCTTGCATTTCGATGCAAGCCTTTTTATATCATGCTGTAAAGTACCGCTCCCGTCAAAATCAAAGGCTTTGACGGGAGCGGTATTATTTATATGCAAAATTAAACTCTGAACAGCAGGTCTGCATATGTGGGGAACGGCCATACGCTTTCGGGAGCTATGGTTTCCAGCTCGTCAACAACAGCTCTCAGCGACTGCATTGCAGCAAACACCTCGTCGCGGTAGAACCTTGCGGTAGGCTCGCCCTCGGCGTAATTCTTTACGTCCAGCAGCTTAGCGTCAAGAGCGTCGGTAGCTTCGAGAATGCTGTTCGTCAGGCAGGAAGCCTTGTCGGCAAGCGCCTTTTCCGCGTCAAAGCTTACGCCCGCAGCTTTCTTGGAAACGATCGAATCGGCAAGGAACTTTGTAAACTCGCAGCCCGCGGGAATGATCTGCTTTCTCGCCATGTCCACCATCGTAAGGGCTTCGATGTTTATGATCTTGGAGTAATTTTCCAGAAGTATTTCCTGTCTGGACTGAATTTCTGTTCTTGAGAGAACCTTAAATTCCTCAAAGATTGCAACGTTCTTGTCGTCGGTATAGTGGGGAACTGCGTCAACTGTGGAAACCAGATTAGGCAGACCGCGTCTTTTTGCTTCCTCGACCCAGGACTCGTCGTAGCCGTTGCCGTTGAAAATAACGTTTTTATTTTCCTTGATGGTCTTGATAAGCAGATTGTTAAGGTCTTCGGTGAAGTTCTCGGAACCCTCAAGAGTGTCGGCAAATTCTTTAAGTACGTGCGCAACGATAGTGTTCAGGATCATATTTGTGCAGGCGATGGAGTCCGCGGAACCCAGCGCTCTGAACTCGAATTTGTTTCCTGTAAATGCAAAAGGAGATGTTCTGTTGCGGTCGGTGGTATCCTTGGGGAAGTTGGGAAGCGCTTCAACGCCGATCACAAATTCCTTATCCTGATTTGTTTTGATCATCTTTCCTGTTTCGAGAGCGTCAAGAATGGTCTGAAGCTCGTCGCCGAGGAATATGGAAACTATCGCGGGAGGAGCTTCGTTTGCACCCAGTCTATGGTCGTTGCCCGCAGACGCTACGGAGAGACGGAGCAGATCGGCGTAGTTGTTTACCGCCTTGATCACGGCTACAAGGAAAGTCAGGAACTGGATATTGTCCTTGGGATCGTCGCCGGGATCGAGAAGATTCTGACCGTCGTTTGTGGAGATAGACCAGTTATTGTGCTTGCCCGAACCGTTTACGCCTGCATAAGGCTTCTCATGAAGCAGGCACACAAGACCGTGCTTGATAGCGGTTTTCTTCATGATCTCCATGGTCAGCGCGTTCTGGTCGGAGGCTACGTTGGAAGTTGTGAAGATTGGGGCAAGCTCATGCTGTGCGGGAGCAACCTCGTTGTGCTTTGTTTTGGCAAGGATACCCAGCTTCCATAGCTCCTCGTCAAGGTCTTTCATGTAGGCGGAAACTCTGTCCTTGATGTTGCCGAAATAGTGGTCTTCAAGCTCCTGCCCCTTGGGAGCCTTTGCGCCGAAAAGGGTTCTGCCCGTCAGCATAAGGTCTTTACGCATATCGTGGAGCGCCTTGTCCACAAGGAAGTACTCCTGTTCGGGACCTACTGTTGTGGTAACTCTTGTAGCGGTTGTGTTGCCGAAAAGACGGAGAACACGAATAGCCTGTTCGGAGATAACGTCCATGGAGCGGAGCAGCGGTGTCTTTTTATCGAGAATTTCGCCGGTATAGGAGCAGAAAGCCGTCGGAATGTAGAGAGAACCGTCCTTGACAAATGCGGGAGATGTTGGATCCCATGCGGTATAGCCTCTTGCCTCAAAGGTAGCTCTCAGACCGCCCGACGGGAAAGACGAAGCGTCAGGTTCGCCCTTGATAAGCTCTTTTCCGGAAAATTCCATGATGACCTTGCCGTCGCTTGTGGGCGAGATAAATGAGTCGTGCTTTTCTGCGGTAACGCCCGTCATTGGGTGGAACCAGTGCGTGTAGTGTGTCGCACCCTTTTCCACCGCCCATACTTTCCTGCGGGTTGCAATTAATTAGGCA
>CAMWVO010000015.1 GCA_947177695.1 uncultured Clostridia bacterium | reverse complement strand
CTGCTGTACATTACGCCGCGGAATGTTTTCTTGTAGACAACGTAAATGAAAAGTCCCAAAGCGAAAGCGACAGCCATTGCAATGATAACGTCGAGAATTGAAAAGCTGCTTACCTTTTCAAGGAAGCTTGATTTGAAGATATCGTTAAAAGTCATGGTTTTTTCCTCCAAAAATTATTTTTATTGTCTGTACTGTGCGGCGGCTTACAGCGTCCCGCAGGAAAACCTCCCCGCCGCGTATTTTGAAAACGACCCCGTTTGTCTGCCCTCAAGCTGTAAAATATCCGCGATAAACTGGGGCAGGAACTCGTCGTACTTGACCTCCATTATCACCGCGGAGCAAGCCGAAGGTACGGGAAACGCCGCAGGCGCAGGGTCGAAAAACGCGGCGATGTTTTCGTCCGAGCGGATATTGTAGTCAAAGGTAACGCGCACGTTCCCCGCGGGAAAAACAAAGGCTTTCCTGTCGTAGTCAACCGTCAGCTTCGGACGGAGAAGCTCTCCCGACATTTTGGCGTAAAGCTCCGTAAGCAGCGGGTCGTTTTCCTTCGCAAGAAAACTAAAGTTCCCGTTTAGCAGGCGTTCCGTTTTTTCGCGGGTAATAGGTGCGGAACGTTTAAGGCACAAGCCCGACCGCTTGCTTTTCTTTTCCAGACGGATAAAGCTTTCGTCCATATCGTAAAAGCGTATCCGAAACTTTTCACGGTCGCAGTTTCCGTCCAGCTTTTCGCGCAGAGCCTTGTCCTGCGGGTTGTCAAAATAAAGGCTCCGAATAAAATAAGAACCGTTTTTCATATGCCCGTCGGGAGCGGCGATATAGCCAACCTTTCCCGACAGCGCGATAAAATCGGGTATGCTTATATAGTGCTTGTATTCGTGGCGGTATTTTTCCATATGCGTATCATCACTTCCTTTTCCGTATGCTAATCATACCGCTCCAATGTTAAGCCAATGTTAACCGATTTGCCCGCGGCGTGAAATGTTTGTGAAAAACAGGCAAAAAAGATTTGAAATATGCGGGAATATATGGTATAATCTTTTCATAGGACAAGGAGGGGTGCTGTGAAAAGGTTTTTGACATTTGGGGTGGTTTTTCTGATGCTTGCGGTGCTTATGTCCTCCTGCGGGACAGCTGTTGCCGCACGGGGCGGCGAATGCAGAATAACCGTAACAAACAAAGGCAGGAGCATTGTACTGCCGCAGGAAACCGCCGAAAAATTAATTTTGCTTGCGGAAGAAATTCTGTCATACGAATATACGGGCATTATGGAGCTCTACTTGTCTATTACCAATGATTACATAAAAGAGTGCGGCAGGAACGGGCTGTCTGTCATTGTTGAGTATGCAGATACACATGAGCTCCCTGTCAGCGCGCTCGATTATGACATTGAAAATCCCGATAAAGCAAACATCGTTACATATATGCGAAGCGTGGACAGCATAACAATTCTCATAGATGATGATAACAGTTATATCATGGCAAACGGCAGCGTATTTTGGTTTCCGCAGGAATATTATGATGAATTGATGTCCTATATACAATAAAATTTGAAAAGGAGCAATGTTATGACCACACAGGAAAAAATCAGGCAGGGCAAAACATTTTTAGGTATCGAATTCGGTTCGACCCGCATTAAAGCCTGTCTTATCGGGGAGGACTTCGCTCCCGTAGCGCAGGGCGCCCACGACTGGGAAAACCGCCTTGAAAACGGTTACTGGACTTACTCTCTCGACGACATTCACAGCGGCTTGCAGTCCTGCTACGCCGACCTTAAACGGGACGTCCGCGAAAAGTACGGCGTTACTCTTGAAACCGTGGGCGCAATGGGCATATCCGCAATGATGCACGGCTATATGGCTTTCGACAGTGGGGACGACCTGCTCGTGCCGTTCAGGACTTGGCGCAACACCACCACCGAAAAAGCCGCCGCGGAGCTTACAAAGCTTTTCGGCTTCAACATTCCTCAGCGGTGGAGCATTGCTCATCTTTATCAGGCAATTCTTAACAAAGAGCCCCATGTGCCTCAAATCGCCCATATCACCACACTTGCGGGATATATCCACTTCCTGCTGACGGGAAAGCGTGCCGTGGGTATCGGCGAAGCTTCGGGAATGTTCCCCGTAAGCGGAAAGAATTATGACGAGGATATGCTCGGCAAATTCGGCGGACTTGTCCCCGACATGGATATTCGTGATGTCCTCCCTGCCGTTCTTTCCGCGGGAGAAGCTGCGGGAAATCTTACCGAAGCGGGCGCAAAATTTCTTGACCCCGACGGAGATTTAAAGCCGGGAATACCTCTCTGTCCTCCGGAGGGAGACGCGGGTACGGGCATGACGGCGACAAACGCTGTCCTCCCTAAAACGGGAAATATTTCGGCGGGCACGTCGGTTTTCTCAATGCTTGTGCTTGAAAAAAATCTTTCGGGAGTTTACCCCGAAATAGATATGGTCACGACCCCAGACGGAAGTCCCGTTGCAATGGTACACTGCAACAACTGCTGCTCCGAGCTTGACGCATGGGTGGGAATGTTCGGGGAATTTGCGGAAATGATCGGCAAGCCGCTGTCCAAGACCGAGCTGTACGAAACTCTCTACAGAAACGCGATGAAAGGCAGTCCCGACTGCGGCGGCATTACCGCCTACAACTGTCTTTCGGGAGAACCTGTTATCGGCGTTGAAAGCGGCAGACCCCTATACTTCCGAACACCCGACAGCAAAATGTCCCTTGCGGACTTTTTCAGGGCGCAGCTTTATTCGTCCGCAGCCGCTCTTAAACACGGCATGGATATCCTCTTTGAAAAGGAAAAGGTCTCCGCGGAGCAGTTCACGGGTCACGGCGGACTTTTCAAGGTAAAGGGCACGGCGCAGCAGGTCTACGCGGACGCACTTAAAACTCCCGTTGCGGTAATGGAGACCGCAGGCGAGGGCGGCGCGTGGGGAATGGCTCTGCTGGCGGCGTTTGCGGTATGCGGAGGAGGAAAATCCCTTGCGGATTTCCTTGAAAGCCAAGTCTTTGCGGGAATGGGTAAAGACGTTCTCAGACCGTCCTCCGAGGGAGCGGCGGGCTTTGAGAAATTCATGGAAAGATATACAGACGGTCTTGCTGCGGAAAAGGCGGCGGGGGCTGTAAAATAACAATTAATTAGTGAAAGGAATGTTCAGAATGAAAAAGCAGGTTTTTAATCCGTTTCTGCCGCTGGGCGAGTGTATTCCCGACGGCGAACCCCACGTTTTCGGCGACAGAGTATATCTCTACGGCTCTCACGACAAGGAGGGCGGCGAGACTTTCTGTATGCTTGACTACACGGTTTACTCCGCGCCTGTGGACGATCTGTCCGACTGGCGGTGTGAGGGCGTTATCTACCGCGCCGATCAGGATCCCGACTATGCCGAAAGAAAATTCATGTACGCTCCCGACGTTGTCCGCGGAAACGACGGAAGATACTATCTGTACTACTGTATGTCGGGCGATTTCGGCGTGGGCGGCTATTTCGGTCCCATAAGCGTTGCCGTCTGCGACACCCCCGCAGGCAAGTACGAATACCTTGGTTTTGTCCGCAACAAGGACGGTACGCCCATGAAAAAGTACGTCTGCTTCGACCCCGGAGCTATCAACGACAACGGCGCGATACGCATTTATTACGGCACCCAGTACGATTTTGAGGAGCGTGAGGATTTCCCCAACGAGGGACTGATAAAATCCGAAATGGATATGTTCAACAAAAGCCGTGAGGAAATTCTGGAGTACGCCGAAAAGGACAGCGTTATGGGTGCGGTGACCGTCACACTGGAGGACGATATGCTGACCGTAAAGGACGAGCCGCGGCACATTATCCCCTACAAGGTAAAGGGTACGGATTTTGAGGCTCACCCGTTTTTTGAGGCAAGCTCCATACGCAAGGTGGGTGACAAATACTACTTTATCTACTCGTCCCAGAAAAACCATGAACTTTGCTATGCGGTAAGCGATCTTCCCGACAGGGACTTCCGTTTCGGCGGCACTATCGTGTCCAACGGAGACGTAGGCATTAACGGAAGAAAGGACGAGAACAGGCTCAACATGACAGGCACTACCCACGGCAGCATTGAAAATATTAACGGACAGTGGTATGTTTTCTACCACAGGCTGACCCACAAGTCCGACTACAGCAGACAGGCTTGCGCCGAGAGGATAACCATTGCCGAGGACGGCAGCATAGCGCAGGTTGAGATAACCTCCTGCGGACTGAACGGCGGCGCGCTCAGAGCGGAGGGAAGCTATCCCGCGGTCATTGCCTGCAATATCACAAACGGACATATGCCCCACGGCTCGAATAAAATTTACGGCGAAAGCTTTCCAAACTGCACCAACGTGGGCGAGGACAGATTTATCGCCGAGATAAGTGACGGCACTGTCATCGGCTACAAATATTTTGATTTTAACGGCGCGGTGAATTTCTCGGTAACGGCGCGCTCCGCAAAGGGCGGAAGCTTTGAGGTCTCGGACGAACTGAACGGCGCTCCCAAGGCTGTTATTGAAATTTCTCCCTCGGAGGAATGGACAGAATTTTCCGCGGCTCTCGATATGGGAAAAGGCGTTTCCCCGCTGTTCCTGAAATTTAAGGGAGAAAGCGCGGAGCTTAAAGAAATTACGTTCGGGTAACGGGGAGAAAATATGCGAACCGATATTATTGAGTATCTCCAAAAAGAAGTTCGGAAAAGGTGCGAATTGCCCTCCAACAAATTCGGGATAGGCTGCTATTACCATATCGAAGCGGTGGTAAAAAATGCGGAGCTTCTTGCAGAACAGTACGGAGCGGATAAAGAGGTCGCTGTTATCGCGGCATGGCTTCACGATATCGCTTCCGTTACGGATTACAGCCTGTACGAAGAACATCATATCCACGGCGCGGAGATCGCGGGAGATATTCTCGGACAGCTTGGGTACGATAACGATAAGATATTGCGCGTGCAGGGCTGTATAAGAAATCATCGGGGAAGCACCGGAGACAAACCGTGTACAAAGGAAGAAATATGCGTTGCCGACGCGGACGCAATCTCGCACTTCGACAGCGTTCCGAGCCTGCTTTTTCTCGCGTACTCTGCAAAAGGAATGGATTTTGAAGCGGGTAAAAGCTTTGTTGCTGACAAGCTGAAAAGAAGCTTTGCAAAGCTGTCCGAGGAAAGCAAAGTATTTTACCGAAACAAATACGAGCAGGTCATGAATATTCTCGGAGAAAAATAAAGGAGCTGTTATCATGCTTGAAAAATTAAAGCAGGAAGTTCTTGAAGCAAATCTTATGCTGCCCAAATACGGTCTGGTAACGTTCACATGGGGAAACGTTTCCGCAGTTGACAGGGAAAGCGGCATGGTGGTCATAAAGCCGTCGGGAGTTGAATACGGTGAAATGACCGCCGACCATATGGTTGTGGTGGAGCTTGCCACGGGAAAGGTCGCCGAGGGAAAGCTCAATCCCTCCAGCGACACCCCCACGCATCTGGAGCTTTACCGCGCCTTTGAGGGTCTCGGCGGGATAGTCCACACCCACAGCCGCTGGGCGACTTCTTTTGCTCAGGCGGGCGTTGGTATCGTCCCCATGGGAACTACCCACGCGGATTATTTTTACGGGGAGATACCCTGCACCCGCGCCATGACCCCCGAAGAGATTGCGGGTGAATACGAAAAGGAAACGGGCACGGTTATTATCGAAGCCTTTAAGGATATCGACCCGCTGACTATTCCCGCTGTTCTGGTAAAAAGCCACGGTCCGTTCACATGGGGCAAGACCGCTGCGGAAGCGGTGCACAACGCGGTGGTGCTTGAGGAAGCGGCATTTATGAATTACCACGCCATTGGACTTAATCCGCGGGTCGGACATATGCAGCAGGAGCTTCTTGATAAGCATTACCTGAGAAAGCACGGTGCGACCGCTTATTACGGACAGAAGTGAAAAATAAATTCTTCCGGTAAACATTAACATTGAAGCATGGAGGTAATCACAATGAAACAGCAGAAAAAAGTTAAACAGAACGAAAAGCTGCGGCTGATGAAAAAACGGTTTGATCGGGCGCTGGCGTTAGTCGGCATACTGGTTATGGCTCTGTCTTTGTCCGGATGTGAAAAGCTTGCCGAAACCAATGTCAGCACGGAAACTAAAGGTGCAAAACAAGCGGTCGGTGAAATAACTGCATCGGTCAATTCGGAAGAAACAGCAGTTGTGCCAGATTTTGAAATTACCGATTGGACTATGAAGGATTTAGTCACAGATATGGAAATTGAAGGATGTAAATTTTCTTTGCCTTGTACCGTTAGTGATATTAATGAAAAATGTGATGTGAAATACACAACATTTATGGAAGAACGTCAACTCACCGGGGGAGCTCTTTATTTAGATCAAAAAGATATAGCTTCAGTATACTTTAACGGAGATGTTGATAAAGAAATATCAGTTTCGAATATTTGCTATTTTTTTATGGGCGGGTTTGAATATGACTTGAATGATAAAGCTGTCAAAACTGCAGAGCTGCCCGAATTTAACGTTATGGGAATAACAAATAAAAGTACCCGTTCTGATGTGATAAATATTCTTGGAAATCCTAATATGCGAGTAGGGGAAAGTGACAGGCATTTTCAATATGGATTTTCCGAAAATGAATATATTATTATTGATTTCAGCGAAGAAGATCCGGATAAGATGTATTTGTTTTTTATAATTTATAATACGGAGGAATAGATGTGCAGTACAAAAACCCGATAGTAAAAGGCTTTTACCCTGACCCCAGCGTATGCTTCGCAAACGGCAGATACTACATGGTGTGCAGCTCCTTTCAGTACTTTCCCGGAGTGCCGCTTTTCGAGAGCGAGGACCTTGTTAACTGGAAGCAGATAGGTCATGTGCTGACGAGAAAGTCACAGGTCGCTCTTGAAAAAATAAACAGCTCGGGAGGCGTTTTCGCTCCCACGATCCGGTACAACAACGGCAGATTTTACATGGTGACGACAAACGACACCACCCACAAAAATTTTTACGTTTACACCGACGACATCTACGGCGAATGGTCCGAGCCTGTGGAGGTTGACCGCGACGGCATTGACCCCTCCCTGCTGTTCGACGGGGACAAGGTGTACTTTCTCAGCAACGGCACGGACGACTGCGGCGAGGGCGGAGTTATCCAGTGCGAAATAAATATTGAAACAGGCGAAAAGCTGTCCCCCGCAAAATGCATATGGAAAGGCAGCGGCGGACGTTTCCTTGAAAGTCCCCATATGTACAAGATAGGGAACTACTACTACCTTATGGCTGCCGAGGGCGGCACTGAATACGGACACATGATAACCTACGCCCGCTCCGATTCGCCTTGGGGAAAGTTCGAGAATTATCCCGCAAACCCCGTGCTGACCAATCGGAACAAAGCTCCCTATATCATTCAGGGAATAGGTCACGGCGATCTTGTGCAGGGCGCGGACGGCGAGTGGCATATTGTATCTCTCGGCTTCCGTCAGATGCATATGTGGATGGCATATCACCATCTGGGCAGAGAGGTTTTTCTCACGCCCGTCAAGTTCGGTGAGGACGGCTGGTTCACCGCGGGAAATGACGGCACAACCGACGACTGCTACGAGATCACAGGAGATTTTGTCCAGAACGAGAAAAAGCGTTACACCTTTGAAAATACCGACTGGTCTTTGGACTGGTGCTTCCTGCGTCACCCCCATGAGGAGAACTACACTCTGACCGCGGACAAAGCAATTCTCCGCGGCACGGACATTACTCTGAACGACGTGGATTCTCCCACCTTTGTGGGTATCCGTCAGCGGGATTTCCGGTTTGAGCTTACCGCGGACGTTTCGGTAAACGGCGGCAGCGGCGAGGGCGGCGTGACCATCTATATGTGCGAAAATGAGCATTATGACATTGCTGTCCGCAAAAAGGACGGGAAATTTGAAGCTGTCCTCAAGCTGAATATCGGCGGCATTAAGCATGAGCAAACCGTTATTCCGCTCACATCGGGAAACGCAAAGCTGTTAGTCCGCGCGGACAATCTGTTCTACAATTTTTATGTTGCTGACGGCGGAAAGGAAATCCACCTCGGCAGCGGCAGCGCGAAATATCTTTCCAGCGAGGTTGCGGGAGGCTTTACGGGCGTTGTTATCGGACTTTACGCTGTGGGCGGCGTTGAAGCGGACTTCTTGGGATTTGAAATCAACTACATAGAGGAATAACTGCAATAAATTATACCAAAAGGAATGATGTTATGAATTTATCAACAGCGCCTATGGGCTGGAACAGCTGGGACTGCTACGGTGCGTCCGTGGACGAGGAGACCGTCAGAAAAAACGCGGACTTCATGGCGAAGCATCTGAAGCAGTACGGCTGGGAATATGTTGTTGTGGACATTCAGTGGAGCGCGCCGAACGCGTCCAGCCATGAATACGAGCCCTTTGCAGACCTTTGCATGGACGAATTTTCCCGCCTTGTGCCTGCGGAAAAACGCTTTCCCTCGGCGGCAGGCAGAAAGGGCTTCGCGCCCCTTGCGGAGTACGTTCACTCCCTTGGACTTAAATTCGGCATACATATCATGCGGGGCATTCCCAGACAGGCGGTGCATAAAAATACGCCCATAAAAGGCACGGACAAGACCGCCCGACAGATCGCAAAGACAAACAGCATCTGCCAGTGGAACACGGATATGTACGGCGTCGATCCCGAAAAGGAGGGCGCAAAGGAGTACTACGACAGCCTTTTCGAGCTGTACGCTTCATGGGGTGTGGACTTTATAAAGGTGGACGACATCTGCCGCGAAATGCCCCATGAGGAGACCGAACTTGTGATGTTAAGCAACGCCCTGAAAGGCTGCGGACGGGAAATGGTACTGCGCCTTTCCCCCGGACCTGCGCTTCTGGAAAAGGCAGAGCTTTACAAGCAGACATCAAATATGTGGCGCATTACCGACGATTTCTGGGACAAGTGGGAGCTTCTCTACGCCATGTTTGAGCGTGCGGAAAAGTGGTGTACCCACACAGGCATGGGACATTTTCCCGACGCGGATATGCTTCCCATAGGACCTATTTTGCAGGACTATGACAAATCCAACCGCACCAAGTTTACAGAAAACGAGCAGATAACCATGCTTACTCTGTGGAGCATTTTCCGTTCGCCCCTTATGATAGGCGGCGAAATGACAGGCTTTGACGATTTCACAATGAAGCTTCTCACCAACGAAGCCATACTGAAAATGCACAGCAACGCCCGCCATTCCCATCAGGTGTGGAGGAAAACCGTTGACGGATCGGAGTATATCCTGTGGACTGCCGCCGACTGTGAGGGAGGACACTATTCTGCGGTATTCAACGCAGGGGATACCGATGGTGAGATTGAAATTCCTCTTGCCGATCTGGAGCTTTACGGCAGCGTTAAGGTCTGCGAATTGTGGAGCGGGGAAAGCTTTTCCGCAGACAAGGCAATCACCGTAAAGATAGGAAGTCATGGAACAAAAGCGTTCAGAATTGTACAAAGTTGATAAAATGTTGATAATTTCGCGGTAATGTGAATATCGGACAAAACGTGCGGATAAAACTAAATGTAGTTTAGACAAACGGGCGGTGCGTAGGTATCTCTCGTCTCGGAAACAAAATTATGCCGCCATCACTTTAGATGGCGGCATGCACGTTATTTTCAGCGAAAGGAGCTTTTGCCGTGTACCGAATACTTATCGCCGACGACGAACCCGACATCGTTGCAATGCTCAAAGACTACTTTGAAATGAACGGCTACGAGATAATTACCGCTCTGAACGGCAGGGAAGCCATTTCACAGTCGGGGAAAAATCCCGATATTATCCTGCTGGACGTCAATATGCCCGACGCGGACGGGTTGACGGTGTGCAGGACTGTGCGTGAATATGTTTCTTGTCCCATAATTTTTCTCACCGCTCGGATAGAGGACAGCGACAAGATAGCAGGCTTTGCTGCCGGAGGGGACGATTACGTAATAAAACCCTTTTCCATAGACGAGCTTGGAGCGCGGGTTGCGGCTCATATCAGGCGGGACAGGCGTTCCTCTTCGGACAGTGTGGTGAACGTCAGATTTTTCGGAAGCCTTGCGGTGGATTATTCCGCAAAGACCGTTACCGCAGGCGGAAAGCCGCTGGAGTTCCCGAAAAAGGAATTTGAGATAATCGAGCTTCTTTCGATGAACGCGGGTCAGGTGTTCGACAAGGAGCGTATCTACGAGCGGATATGGGGCTACGACGCGGAGGGCGACAGCTCCGTTGTAGCCGAGCACATCAGACGGATACGTACAAAGCTTGCCGCCGTGAACGAATCCAGAATCGAGACTGTATGGGGAATGGGATACAAATGGATAAAATAAAAAAACTGCCGTTTTTGTTCGGAAAGCTCGGCAAAAAAAGATCGTTCTCGCTAAAGTGGAGCTTTTTTCTGTACCTGCCCATATGCGCGGCAATATCCTTTGCGGGAGCGTTCGGGATAGGCGTTGCCACAAATTATGTTCAGGACTGGTACAGAACAAAATATGCCAAGGGCGCGGCGGAACAGGATATTTCCAATACGGAAATACGCGTTGAGTATGACGGCAATGTCTATGTATATCACACCGAAAAAACGTTTTTTGACCAAAAGCATAAAAATATTTATTTTATCATAAGCAACGCGCAGGTGCTGCTTATTCCGCTGTGGGTGATATTCTGTCTGGGATTGGCGGGTATCATTTTCTACGAGCGGGAGCTGAAAAAGCCGTTCGGGATGCTGATGAATGCCTCAAAGCGTATCTCCGAAAACGATCTGGATTTTGAGATATGGTGCGAAAAGCGCAACGAGCTGGGACAGCTTTGCTCCGCCTTTGAGGAAATGCGCTCCGCGCTGTACGAAAGCAACCGCGAGATGTGGCGTTCCCTTGAGGAACGAAAGCGTCTAAACTCGGCGTTTTCACATGATCTGCGAACTCCCCTTACCGTGCTTAAAGGCTACACGGATTATCTGGAAAAATACGTCCCCACAGGAAAGATAAGCGGGGATAAAATGCTGTCGGTGCTTTCAAGCATGAGCAGTCAGATATCCCGCTTGGAGAACTACACCGCCACCATGAACAGCGTGCAGAAATTAGAGGATATCGCTCCCGACCCCTGTGAGATTGACACAGAGGAGCTGAGAGAAAATCTTGACTCGGCGGGAGATATTATCTGCAAAAATTTCGGGGACAAGGAATTTTCCCTTGATTTCAGATGTGAAAAGCAGACCGTTTTTGCCGACGCGGGACTTATCGTTCAGGTGTACGAGAATCTTGTTTCCAACGCGGCAAGATATGCGGAAAGCAAAGTCACTGCGGTTTGTATAGTTTACGACGATATGCTCAGCGTTTCCGTCAGCGACGACGGGAAAGGCTTTTCTCCCGAAGCCCTGCGGCTGGGAACAAAGCCGTTTTTTCGCAGCGAAAAGGACAGCTCCGAGCATTTCGGTTTAGGTCTGTACATTTGCCGTGTGATATGCGGGAAGTGCGGCGGGAGACTTACTTTATCCAATATAAACGGCGGAAACGTCACGGCGGAATTTTCCTTGAAAAAATAGATAAAAAGTTGAAAAAGCGGTTTTATAATAATGCTGTAAAAAGGTCAGAACCTGAGCGGACACAAACACATCTGCGTCTCGGGAGAGCTTTTTTACGGCATTATTTTTTTGAAAGGAAGACTGAAATGGACGTTATCGAGATCCAGAACGTAAACAAATTTTACGGAAAAAAACAGGCTCTGAAAAATGTCAGCCTGACAATAAACCAAGGTATGTTCGGTCTGCTGGGAAGAAACGGCGCGGGCAAGACCACCCTTATGAAAACCCTTGCGGCTCTGCACAAAAAGCGGGACGGCTCAATCACCGTGTGCGGGATACCCATTGAAAACGCAAAGGAAATTCGCGCCGTTACGGGCTATCTCCCGCAGGACTTCGCCATGTACGGCGGCATGAGCATTTACGAGGCTCTGGACTATCTGGGCGCGCTTTCGGGAATGCCAAAAAAACTCCGCAGAGAACGGATAGACGCTCTTCTTAAAAGGGTAAATCTTTCCGAGCACAAGCACGTTAAGGTAAAAGCTTTGTCGGGAGGAATGAACCGCCGCATGGGTATTGCTCAGGCGCTTCTGCACGACCCGAAAGTCCTGATCGTTGACGAACCCACGGCGGGTCTTGACCCCGAGGAAAGAATACGTTTCCGCAATCTGCTGTGCGAAGTCGCGGAGGACAGGATAGTTATTCTTTCCACCCATATCGTCGGGGACATCGAAGCCGCCTGCGAGGATATCGCTATCATGAACGACGGCGAGATACTCTGGAAAGGCACTGTCTCCGAGCTGATAAAAAACGCCGAGGGCAAAGTCTTTTCGGTGCGGGTGCAGAGGAAATTCCTGCCCCAGATAAAAAGCGGCTATATCGTCACGGGAATGCTTATGCAGGGTGACTACACAACGGTGCGGATAGTCTCCGATACCGAGCCGGATATCGAAAATATTTTCCCCGCCGAGCCAAACTGCGAGGACGCTTATATCTGGTGCCTGCACTCACACGGCTGCGACGTGTACGGCTCCGAAGACGTTTACGGAAGCGCGGGAGGTGAGTCCTGATGTTCTTTAAAGAGTGCAAAAAAGCAGTGTTTTCCATAACGTTCCTGCTTTATGTTTTTGTGGTTTTTGCAATGTACACCTCCCAGTTTGACAGCGATACGTCAGCGCCCGAACCAGCTCCGTCGAAGTCGTCGGGCGAATACGGCTACACAGATAAGCTTATTCCCGAAACGCTTATGCCCAACGCCATAGACGGACTTGTGGGCGAATATATGTCGGGAGAGTTTACCACATATCCTATGGGATTTTACAAAAAAGTAACGCTTACCGAAAAAAAGAAAACCGCACTTGCGGAAATAATAACCGAGCTTACGGGACTTACCCCTGAGGAGCTTGACGGCTTTAACGATTATGTCCCCGAGGGCTTCAGCTACGTTCCCGACGAAAACGGAGACCTCATTCTGGGCTATCATGAACAGGTAATTCCCGAGATAGCCGTACCCGAAAGCCTTACCTACGAACGCTTCCGCGAGCTTATGGACAAGACGGACAAAATAATCGGCGGCGGCTCTTACTACGGCGAGAGCGGTATCTCGCGGTATTATTCGAGAGTTCCCAAAACCTATGAGGAGGCTCTTGCGGATTATAATCACATTATTTACGACGAAAAGGTCACGGGAGCATACGCGCGGCTTTTCTGCGACTATGCGGGAATAGACCTTGCGGTAATGCCTGTTTTCGTTGCGGCGGCATTGGTCAGCCTTGACAGAAAATCCCGCATGAGCGACCTTATCTACTCGCGGAAAATTTCCTCTCTAAGACTGGTGTTTACCCGCTTTGCCGCCCTTGTAACGGTAATGCTCATACCCGCCGCGGTCACGGTTGTAATGGCGAATATTTCCGTGTCCTCCCGCTATCCCGACTTTACAGTTGACATGCTTGCTATCCCAAAGCTTGCGGCGGTATGGCTTATCCCAAACGTTCTGCTTGCGGCGGCAATGGGAATGTTCGTTACGGAGCTGTCCTCGCCGATTTTGGCGGTTTTTGTTCAGGGCGCATGGTGGATGAAAAGCGTTATGTCCGCTGACGGTCTGACGGGTGAGATCGCGCCGTTCACCCTTGTCTGCCGCCACAATTCTCTTTACAAATATGAGGCGTTTGAAAACACCCTGCCGCAGTTTATTTTCAACAGGACGTTCTTTACGGTACTGGCTCTTGTTCTTGTTGGACTGACCGCAGTCGTTTACGAGCTGAAAAGGAGGGGGATATGGAATGGACTTTTCCCGTCAGGCAAAAATAGTTTCCGTAAATCTTCGGTATAATTTTCTGCCGCACTTTGCCATAGCCTGCGCCATCGCCCTTGCGGTGCCGACGATATTCAGCATAAGTTCCCTGACGGAGCGCAGCGCGGCTCAGCCGCTGGAGTACTTGCTTTCCTTTGCGGGAGCGTTCCTCCTGACGCCGATATTTTATCCCGAGCAGAACAAAAACGTCCGCGACCTGATACGCTCCAAGCGGACGGGATATCTGTCCGTCTGCCTTGTAAGGATAATTTATTCCGCCATTGCGCTTGCAGTCGTGGTGGGAGCAATGGTACTGACAATGAAGCATTGCGAAAGCGCGGTAACATGGAAACACTTTGCGGGAGGTTACGCCTCCGCGCTGCTTCTGGGAAGCGTGGGGTTCTTTTTCGCAGGAGTAAGCGATAACGTAACCGCAGGCTATATGGCGGCGGTGATATACTATCTTGCAAGCTACGCTATGAAAGAACAGCTTGGAGCGGCGTGCATTTTTTCAATGACGCTTGGCATGGACTTTTCCTACAAGTACGGAAGTCTTGCCCTTTCGGTCATTGCCATAGCTGCGGGGTCTGCGGCAGTACACATAAGAAACAGCAGATAATAAACACTATATGGAAAACTGACGTTGGAACGCGTCTGTTTCAGACTGTCGGAAAGTATAAATTTGGATTTACGCGACTACTGTCGGAGTACTTCGGCGGCGAAGCCGCCGACTAAAGCTGGTCGAGCTGAGCCCAGCTCGC
>CAMWVO010000014.1 GCA_947177695.1 uncultured Clostridia bacterium | reverse complement strand
AGCATAGTACGGTCAGCAGTTTGTTCCGTCCAAAACGTCACACTGTGACGTTTTGAAGATATAGTTTGATTGAAGTAGCAAAAAGGGGGAGCGGTCGTGTCCGCTCCCCCTCGAAATGCTTTCGCATTTCTCACCCCTTTCACCGTTTCGGACGAAAAGGATTTCGCCGCCTGCGGGCGGCGACCAAAGGGCTCCTCGCCCTTTGGAAACCTCGCCAGCTGTGCTCAGCTGGACCAGCTAAAGTTGGCGGCTTCGCCGCCGAAATGCTACGACAGTTAGTTGCGTAAATCAAAATTTACTGCCGAATTTCGCTTTGCATATTGACAAAGCCGTATCTCTCGGTGTATACTGCTGTAAATGCCCATAAACAGCAGACTTTTACACCATTGCTGAAAATTTACATTTTACCCCCTTGACAAATTCTACAGATTGTAGTATAATATGTAAAGTAATTTTGCTTTACAACAGTAAACGGTTTTAACACGGCGGCGTATCGCGGTACAGATCAAAGGAGGAAACGGTTTCGTATATGAACAGCGAGAAAAATCTGCGGGTATCGGTTTTGCTCGATTATTACGCTCCCATGCTCACCGATAAGCAGCGGGACGTTATCGATCTGTACTATAATGAGGATTTGTCCCTCTCGGAAATAGCCGAGCATGAGGCTATAACCCGTCAGGGAGTCCGCGACAGCATCAAGCGGGGCGAACAGACCCTCTTTGATATGGAAGACAAATTCCGTCTTGCGGAACGGTCGGAGAAATATTCCGAGCTGACCGAGCGCATTCTTGCGCTTGCAAAGGATATAAAATCCGAATGCTCCTACGGCGGGAACGTCAAGACGGCTGCAAGGCTTGCGGATACTCTCCTGCGGCTTGCCGAGGAAAACAGAGATCTGTTTTAAACAGTTTATGACATATAACAGGGCGTGATTTTTCCGACCTGTCAGGATATTTTAAACCATTGTTGAAAGGAAGGTTTTTATGGCGTTCGAGGGTCTGTCCGAAAAATTAAACGGCGTTTTCAAGCGCCTTAAAAGCAGGGGTAAGCTTACGGAGGCTGACGTTAAGGAGGCTATGCGCGAGGTGCGTATGGCTCTGCTGGAGGCGGACGTAAGCTATAAAGTTGTCAAGGACTTCGTGGCTAAGGTCTCGGAGCGCGCTGTGGGCGAGGACGTGCTGAAAAGCCTTACCCCCGGTCAGCAGGTTATAAAGATAGTAAACGAGGAGCTTATCGCTCTTATGGGCGACAGCAATGCAAGGGTGAATTTTCCCTCAAAGCCTCCGTGCATCATTATGATGTGCGGCTTGCAGGGTTCGGGTAAGACCACCCATGCGGCTAAGCTTGCGAAATTTTTCAAGGAGCAGGGCAAGCGTCCGCTGCTTGCAGCCTGCGACGTGTACCGTCCCGCGGCTATAAGTCAGCTTCAGGTAGTGGGCGAAAAGGCAGGGGTAAAGGTCTTTGAGATGGGACAGATAAACCCTGTCACTATCGCAAGAGAAGCGGTCAAGCACGCAAAGGATTACGGCAACGATTTAGTTATTCTCGATACGGCGGGACGTCTCCACATAGACGAGCAGCTCATGGACGAGCTTAAAACCATAAAGTCCGAGACCGAGCCCAACGAGATAATGCTTGTTGTTGACGCTATGACGGGTCAGGACGCGGTAAATGTTGCAAAGGCGTTCGACGATGCTCTCGGCATAGACAGCGTGCTTATGTCAAAGCTTGACTCCGACACAAGAGGCGGCGCGGCGTTATCCGTTCTGGCGGTAACGGGCAAGCCTATCAAGTTTGTGGGTACGGGCGAAAAGCTTGGAGATTTCGAGCAGTTCCACCCCGAAAGAATGGCTTCGCGTATCTTGGGCATGGGCGATATGCTCACGCTGATAGAGCGGGCTCAGTCCACCTTTGACGAAGAAAACACTAAAAAGCTTTCCGAAAGACTTAAAGAAAACAGCTTCGACCTCACCGACCTTATGGATCAGATGAAGCAGATACAGAAAATGGGTCCGCTGAAGCAGATCATAGGTATGCTTCCGGGCGTGGGGGATAAGATAAAGGACGCGGATATCGACGACAGTCAGCTGAAACGCATTGAGGCGATAATACTGTCCATGACCCCCGCGGAGAGAGCAAAGCCCTCCATAATCGACCCCAAGCGGAAGCGCAGGATCGCTGCGGGAAGCGGCAACTCCGTTGCGGACGTGAACAGGCTGCTGAGACAGTTCGAGGAAATGCAGAAGATGATGAAGCAGTTCGGCGTTATGGGTAAAAATGCCAAGGGCAAAAAGAACAAGCTGAGGCTTCCTCCCGGAATGATGCCGCCAATGAGATAAGACATGGATATATTTTACTTTATACTGTTCGGCGCGGTGGGACTGTTCTGTTTGATCGCGGCGGTCAGGGACTGGAAATGGTTCATTGACTATTGGTCGCGCCCAAACGGCAGACCGAGACAGCGCATGAAAAGCAGGAACGTCCTGCGGTTTCTTATCGGTGCGGCGGGGGTTCTGCTGATGGCTTTCGGTACGGCTGTGCTGGCGGGGTGGTTATAATATGGCAATCATTATGATAATTTGTGCTGTGGGATTTCTCGCTTCGCTGTTCGATTGGGAATGGTATTTCCGTCTGTCCCGCAAGGCAAGGTTCTGGGACGACCTGATGGGCAGAAAGGCATACAGGATTTTTAATGCGGTCATATCTGTTATAATTTTTTTGACTGCTGTATCCATGGCTGCTTCGGGGACAATGAGGTAGTTACGAGGTGTCGTCGGTACGGCTGTGAGAGGAAGGCAACAACATGAAAATCTTGTTTTATATTCTTTTAGTTTTAGGTATAGTAGCAATAATGGATTCACTTGCGTATATAATTGCGGAAAACCGGTACAAAAAAATCCCGAATCGGAAAAATCATACCGTTTTGAACTTTTGGACGTTGTTTTCAGACATAGATATGCAAAAACGATTTATATAGTTGCCGGAGTTATACTTATTGCGGCAGCGTTCGTAATACGCATTAACTTTTAAAAGGAGAGTGTCATATGAAAAAGCTTATAACTTGTTTGACCGTACTGGCTTTAGCAGTCGGAACGGCAGGCATGACTGTCTCCGCACACGGAGGTCATCATAACAGTGGACACCACACCAATGCTAAGACAAAGATAGTTTACCACTGCACCGAGGACTGCACCTACTGCGACGATGACGGCGACGGTATCTGCGATGAATGCGGCAGCAAGGGCTGGTACTGCAAAGATGACTGCACCTACTGCGACGAGGACAATGACGGTATCTGCGACAGCTGCGGTACAAAAGGCGTTTGCAGCTATAAGACAAAGGTGAAGTCAAAGCGCTGTCACCACTAATTAAGTTCATTACGCAAAAGCGTTTTGATATACAAAAGATCATTATTCGGAGGTGAATATACAATGGCAGTAAAAATCAGACTGAGAAGAATGGGCGCAAAGAAGGCTCCTTTCTACAGGATCGTTGTTGCTGACTCCAGATATCCCAGAGACGGAAGATTTATCGAAGAGATCGGCTACTATGATTCCAAGACCGAACCCTCGACCGTAAAGATCGACGCGGAAAAGGCTAAGAAGTGGATGGCTAACGGCGCGCAGCCTACCGAGACTGTTAAGAAGCTTTTCGAGAAAAACGGCGTGCTTTAATGCGCTCCGAAGCTTGAACGGCTTAATGTCAAAAGAACGTTAAGAGGATATGGGCGGGGGCGGACGCCTCCTGCCTCAGGTTCTCTTGCTTCTATCAGGAAGGATGAAAGTTTGAAAATAAATTTTCAAACTGCGAGTTTTGTTTTTCCGACTATAATCTTTTAGTCGGAAATTTGCTTCGCAAACCACAAAACATCGAAAGAGAGGAGGACACATTTTCTCTGTCGGGAAAATGGTCATATTTATGGAAGAATTACTCAGAAGTATCGTGTACGGTCTTGTTGACGACAAGGACGCGGTAAAGATTGATATAGACGAACCCGATGCGGACGGCGTTATAGTTTACCATCTGCACGTTGCCTCCGCCGACATGGGTCGGGTAATCGGCAAGCAGGGCAGGATCGCCAAGGCTATCCGCACTGTTATGCGCGCGGGCGCGGGCAGAGCTAATCAGAAGATCATGGTTGAGATCGACTGATATTACGTACGGTATTAATTTTTCTGAATATTACGCAGGGGAATAATTCCAGGCTGAGATTTGCCGGGATATTTCCCTTTTTGCGTATTACAGGGGGATACAAAATGACAGACGAAAACGAAAGGCTAATGCTTGAAAAGTCGGCGTCAAGAACGGTAAAGGGAACCTACGGAAGACTGTACCTGCTGACAGCGTTTATCGGCTTTTTGTCGGGAGCGTGGATCGCACTGAGCTTCAGCAATGTGAGGCTCATATGGGTCTGTTTGCCCGCAGGCGCGGTGCTGGGGTTTGCGGCGGGACTGCTGCTGGTGCACGGTATAAAAAAGCCGCTTGCAAAAGCCGAAAAAATAGAAAAATCAGAGGGCTATACCGACGCGCTGGTCGAAGAGTATATACGTCTTTTTAACAATATACAGAGCGATATTGTGCGAAAGTCTCATGCGCTGACGCTGGCTTCCATTTATAATATGCGCGGAGAATTTTCCAAGGCTGTTCTGATATTGTCCTGTTTTAATGAAAACGAATTTTTTGAAAAGTCTTCTTACGCGCACGGATATTATTCCCAGCTTATGCTTGCTCAGCTGATGAATGGAGATTTTGACAGTGCGGCGGAAACATACACCTTCGGACTTTACTATATGCGGACTTATATGAACAGTCCCATTTCTGGCGGATATGTTTCTATGGCTTTGGCAGTTTATGAATTCTACGCGGGACATTACGACACAGCTTTACAGCTCATAGACGGTTCGGACAGAGCTTATGCCGCAGCTCCCTCAAAGCCTGATGAAAAGCTTCCCGATGAAAATGTGTGGACAATAAACCGATATTGGCAGTCACTTTGCCTTGCCCGCAAGGGGATGAAAAGTCAGGCGGCAGAAATTCTGAAAAATACAGAAAGTACATATACTACAGAATATTACAGATCGGCTATAAACAAATTGATGGAGGAATTATCCAATGAAGCAATATCTTGAAATAGGAAAGATCGTCGCCGTGCAGGGACTTAAAGGCGAGGTGCGTGTGGAGCCTTGGTGTGATTCGGGAGAGTTCCTCTGCGAGTTCGACACGCTCTACTTTGACAAGGGAAAAACTCCCGTGGAGGTGCTGAAGTCCCGAGTGCAGAAAAACATTGTTGTTATGAAAATAGCGGGTGTGGACACTCCCGAACAGGCGCAGGACATCAGAAACAAGATACTCTATATGGACAGGAACGACGTGGAGCTTGAGGAGGGCTCGTACTTCGTTCAGGATCTGGTAGGTCTTGAGGTTATCGACAACGACAGCGGCGAAAGCTACGGAAAGCTGTGCGAGGTGTCCTTTACGGGGGCGAATGACGTGTACCACATTAAGGGCGAGGACGGTACCGTTCGGCTTATTCCTGCTATACCTGATGTGGTAATCAATACGGATATTACAAATGGTATAATGAAAATTCACGTTCTGGAGGGACTTTTCGATGACTAAAGTTCGTAAGAGAATACGCGTGCGGGTAAAAAAGCGTCCCCTGCGGATAGACATTGCAACGCTTTTCCCCGATATGTGCGAGACCGTCCTGAACGAAAGCATTGTGGGCAGGGCGCGCAGGGCAGGGAAAATTGAACTGCACTGCCACCAGATAAGGGACTACTCCACCGACAAGCACCGCCGTGTTGACGATACCCCGTACGGGGGCGGAATGGGCATGGTAATGCAGGCAGAGCCTATTTACCGCTGCTTTTTAGGTGTTACGGAGGGGTTCGTGCGGAAGCCCCACGTTATCTATATGTCCCCAAAGGGTACTGTTCTGACCCAAAAAAAAGCGGTTGAGCTGTCGGAGATGAATAATCTCTTTATAATCTGCGGACACTATGAGGGAGTTGACCAGCGCGTCATCGACAAGATAGTGGACGAGGAGATATCCATAGGGGACTATGTTCTGACGGGAGGAGAGCTTCCCGCGCTGGTGCTGACAGACGCAGTGGCGAGAATGTGCGGCGGAGTGCTGTCCTCGGAGGAATGCTTCCAAGAGGAGAGCCATTTTTCGGGGCTTCTGGAATATCCCCACTATACACGTCCCGAAATATGGGAGGGAGAACGTGTTCCGGACGTGCTGCTGACAGGACATCACAAAAATATCGCCGCATTCCGACATGAGGAAGCCGTTAAAATAACCAAAGAGCGTAGACCCGACCTATATAAATTGTTCACAGAAAGTACCAATATGAACGATAAATGAATTTTACCATACAGAAATGTTAAAAATTTTAGTATATATTTAACATAAAAGGGTGTGGAAAATTGTTGATAGGTAATAAATTTCGTTATTATTACCAAAAGTTTGATGTGTTGGTATCCCCGAATTAATTAAAAAGCAGAAATTTTGCCATAGAGGCATTTTCGTAACATTTTTACGTTGACTAACTTAAAATTGCAGGGTATAATATATAGCATAAAGAGAACACATATAACCCCGTGCAAAAGAAACTAAGTTAGGAGAGAGTATTATGTTCGTAAAAGATGTAATGGTTCAGAATCAGGTTGGTCTTCACGCGCGTCCCGCTACATTCTTCATTCAGAAGGCAAATGAGTTCAAGTCTTCCATCTGGATCGAAAAGGAAGAGCGCCGCGTAAACGCCAAGTCGCTTCTCGGTATCCTTTCCCTCGGCATTGTCGGCGGCACACAGATCAGAATTATCGCTGACGGCGCAGACGAGGAAGCTGCTGTAACAGGTCTTATTGAGCTTGTTGAGAGCGGTTTCGCGGAGGAGACCAGATAAGTCTTTTTATTACTATGAATCGGAGCGCAGCGTTTTTTGCCGCGCTCCTTTTATTTTTCATAGGACAGCGGACGGAATACGGCATTATGCGTGCCGTTCGGCGGACAAATATTTTAAAATTTGCATTTTTTTATTGTCAAAACTGCAAAATTACTTGAAAAAAACATTGAAAAATGATATAATAAAGCGAATATCCAAATAATGCGAAAGGACAGGTAGCAAATGGAGTTTATAGAACAGCTTATCAACGGACTTAATCTGGGCAGCATTTACGCCCTTATGGCGCTTGGCTACACAATGGTTTACGGCATTGCAAAGATGCTGAACTTTGCCCACGGCGATATTATCATGGTGGGAGCCTACACGCTTTCGGTGGCTATGGCAACGCTGAAATTTCCACCTGCGCTGGCGATAATCGTCAGCATGGCGGTATGCTCGCTGCTGGGTATCGTGGTGGAAAAGATCGCATATAAGCCTCTGAGAAACGCTTCGCCGCTGACGGTGCTTATCACCGCTATAGGCGTGAGCTATTTCCTGCAAAGCCTTGCTCTGCTGATATTCGGCTCTAACCAGAGAAAGGTTGATTCCGTTATTAAAATGGCTCCTATAAAGCTGGGCGGCATCGAGCTTACGGGAGAATCGGCGGTGACTATCGGCGTGACGGTCATTATTATGGTCTGCCTGACGCTGTTTATCAATAAGACCAAAACGGGAAGGGCTATGCTTGCAGTCTCCGAGGACAAGGGCGCGGCGCAGCTTATGGGCGTAAACGTGAACAAGACCATTTCCATCACCTTTGCAATAGGTTCGGCTCTTGCGGCTGTGGCGGGAGTTCTGTTTACTTCATCATACGGCTTTGTGGGACCCTACACAGGTTCTCTCCCCGGAATAAAGGCGTTCGTTGCGGCGGTTCTGGGCGGAATAGGCTCTGTTCCCGGAGCAATGCTGGGAGGAATACTTCTTGGCATAATCGAAAGCCTTTCAAAGGCGTATATATCCACACAGCTTGCCGACGCGATAGTGTTCGGAGTACTTATTGTTGTGCTGCTTGTAAAGCCTACGGGACTTCTCGGCAAAAAGCGCATGGAAAAAGTATAATATCAGGAGGATACGGAAATGAAGAAACACTTGAAAAAAATAATTTCGATCGGTATCGTCCTTGCGGTATATGCTTTGGTGATAGTACTCGTTCAGTCGGGGGCGCTTTCAAGGCACTATCAGTCCCTGCTTGTGCCTATCGGGATAAACGTTATTCTTGCGGTATCCCTTAACCTTACGGTGGGATTTCTTGGAGAGCTTACCCTCGGTCACGCGGGCTTTATGTCGGTGGGAGCATATGCGGGCTGTCTTTTTTCCATATACTGCGATCTGCCAACGGCGATCGAGTTTCCTCTTGCTCTTATTATCGGCGGGATTACGGCAGCAATATTCGGCGTAATTATTGGTATCCCCGCACTCAGGCTAAAGGGCGACTATCTCGCTATCGTTACACTTGCTTTCGGCGAGATCATACGCTCGGTCATCACGAACCTTGATTTTCTCGGCGGCGCGGGAGGTCTAAAGGGTATTGCAAAATACAAAAGCACGGCAAGCGGATTCACCACAGTTTTTGTTGTGCTGATAATAACCGTTATAGTTATCCTCAATCTGGTAAAATCAAGACACGGCAGAGCTATATGCTCTATCCGAGACAACGTTATCGCTTCGGAATCCGTGGGAATAAACGTGGTTTTCTACAAGCTTCTCGCCTTTGTAACGGCGGCGTTCTTTGCGGGCGTTGCGGGAGTTCTCTACGGTCACAATCTGGGTATCCTGAAGCCCAACACTTTTGATTTCAACAAATCCATAGAAATTCTGGTAATCGTTGTTCTGGGCGGCATGGGAAGCATTACGGGCTCCATAATTTCCGCTATAGTTATAACGCTTCTGCCCGAGGTTCTCCGCGGTTTGGAGGACTACAGACTGCTCATCTACGCGGTGGTGCTTATCGCGATGATGCTGCTGAACAACAATCCGAAGTTCAATACATTTAAAGAAAATATAAAAGCAAAGCTCAGACCCGGCAAAAAGTCCGCGGCTGAAAACGCAAGCGTTGACATAAACGCTACCGCAAACGTTTCTGAAAACGCTGCCGAAAAGGAGGCTGAATGATATGGCTCTTCTCGAAGTAAAAAATCTTGGCATAACCTTCGGCGGTCTGAGGGCTGTTGACGATTTCTCCTTTAATGTTGAAAAGGGACAGCTTTACGGTCTTATCGGTCCCAACGGAGCGGGAAAGACCACGGTGTTCAATATGCTGACGGGCGTCTATAAGCCCACGGCTGGGGGATTTACCCTTGACGGCGAAAACCTTACGGGCAGACCTCCCATTGAGATCAACCGCAAGGGCATTGCGCGTACATTTCAGAATATCCGTCTTTTCAAGGATATGTCGGTAATCGACAATGTTAAGGTAGGTCTGCACAACGGCAAAAACTACACCATTGCGGAGGGAATTTTCCGTCTGCCCCGTTTCTTCAAAGAGGAAAAGGAGCTTGACCAAAGGGCAATGGAGCTGCTGGGCGTTTTCGGTCTGGAGGGCGAGCGTGACGTGCTTGCGTCCAATCTGCCATACGGAAAGCAGAGAAAGCTTGAGATCGCCCGTGCGCTTGCGACAAACCCCAAGCTTTTGCTGCTTGACGAGCCTGCGGCGGGAATGAACCCCAACGAGACCGCGGAGCTTATGGACACGATACGGTTTGTCCGTGATAAATTCGATATGACTATCCTGCTGATAGAGCATGATATGAAGCTTGTTTCGGGTATATGCGAGGAGGTCTCCGTGCTTAACTTCGGGCAGGAACTTGCTCACGGAGTGACGACCGAGGTTCTCAACGACCCCAAGGTAATCACCGCATATCTCGGCGAATAGCGGGCGGCTCGCCCCCGCGGGGAGCCCCCGCCAGCAGTCAAGCGGGGAGCCCCCGCGGGCAGTCAAAATCCTCCGCAAGGCTCCGGATTTTGCGCGCTGTAGTTTGCTGGGGTGTGGGGGAATTATTCCGCGGCGGGGCTTTTGTTTGTAATCCGATTGATTTGCTTTGCAGATTTTGCTACAGAAAGGAACGAATGCAATGGCAATGCTTGAAATAAAAGATCTAAAGGTTTCCTACGGTATGATAAACGCTGTCAAGGGGGTTTCCTTTGACGTGCAGGAGGGAGAGATCATTGCTCTTATCGGCGCAAACGGCGCGGGAAAGACTACTATCCTGCACACCATAACAGGTCTTGTTCCCGCAAAGAGCGGGTCGATAACCTTTGACGGCGCGGACTTGATAAAAACTCCCGCGCATAAGATAGTGTCAATGGGAATGGCGCACGTTCCCGAGGGACGGCGTATTTTTCAGGAGCTTACAGTCCTTGAAAATCTGAAAATGGGAGCCTATACCCGAAAGGATAAAAAGGAAATATCCGACACGCTGGAAATGGTCTATAAGCGTTTTCCCCGTCTGGAGGAGAGAAAGAGCCAGATAGCGGGCACTCTTTCGGGCGGCGAGCAGCAGATGCTTGCAATGGGCAGGGCGCTTATGTCCCACCCGAAAATCATCCTTATGGACGAACCATCTATGGGACTTTCTCCGCTTTACGTAAGCGAGATATTCGACATTATAAAAGAGGTAAACGCGGGCGGAACTACGGTACTGCTGGTTGAGCAGAACGCGAAAAAAGCTTTGTCCATAGCAAACAGAGCCTACGTTCTCGAAACTGGAAATATCGCGCTCAGCGGCGACGCTAAGGAGCTTATGAATAACGATTCCGTTAAGAAAGCGTATCTTGGTGAGTAAAATGAAATGGGCTTGGATATCGGTACTTGCTGTAATGATACTTGCCGCACCGTTTCTGACGGTTCGGGAGACCGAAAGCGTTGGCGCAGAAATGTGGTTTGACTTCTCGCAGGAGGGGTATCCGCGGGACGAGAACGAGATAGTTCTTTCCGAGTATCCCGACACCGTGTTTCATTGCAACGGAATGAAACTATGGGCTGAAAAGGCGGGAGAGGAAACAACTCTTTACAGCGGTATGCCGATCTGGAGCGTTTATTTCTGCGACCTGAACGGCGACGGGAAACGGGAGCTTTGCTCCGAGGTAAGCTGCGGGTCGGGCATAATCGACGAACACATTGAGGTGTGCGACTACGCTGCGGGTGAAAACTACTCTCTTTGGGACAGAATGGAATACGACTATTTCCTGAGATTTGAAAACGGAGAGCTGAAAGTTTTGAAAAGTCCCTATATGCTTTACTATACGGACGGCAAGATCACCGCGGAGGGGAAAATGTCTCTTGTCAAAAATGAAAGCGGACAGGTACAGCTGATCATGGAGGAATAACCGATAAATCGGAGAATGCAGTTATGAACAACAAGTTTTATACGGTATGCGGAATTACCGAGATAGACGGGAAGATACTGCTTGTGCGGCACACCTACGGCATGGCAAAGGACAGGATACTGCTGCCCGGCGGATTTGTGGCGGAAAATGAGCTTCCCACCGCTGCGGCGGAACGTGAAATTCTGGAGGAAACGGGAGTGCAGGCAAAGGCGCAGTCTCTTATGGCAATCCAGTTCAAGACGGAGCAGTGGTGCGCAGTCTTTATCATGGACTATATTTCGGGCACTCCCAGATCGGACGGCTATGAAAACAGCGAGGTACTGCTGCTTACTGCCGAGGAAGCGGTAAAGCGTGAGGATATTACCAATCTGAGCAGGGAGATACTTTCCGCCTACAAGGACAAAAAGTATTCCGTTCTGGCTAAGAGCGGGTATGTTCCGCAGTCTTCAACCGCGGATAATTACGTGATATTCGGGATATGACAAGGAGGGGTTTTTATGAAAATAGGAGAGGCAAGCCGCGTATATTCCGCGCGGGTGAACAAGCTGAACTGTCAGAAAGACCGGCTGACGGCAAAGAAAAAGGCTTATGAAAAGGGCGAGATCAAGATGACGGAGAAAGAAGCCGATCAGCTTGCCAAGTCCATTGACCGTATTAAGCTTCAGTGCCAGAAGGCTTCCGAGTTTATGGATGGCTTCGGTACGTACAAAGAGCTGCTCCGGAACGTCGAGTCGTCAAAACAGCAGAGGGACTTTATGGCTGAAAAAGCGGAGGAGGACGCAAAGTGCATTGAAATAATGCGCAGGATATCTCGCGGCGACAAGGTACCGCCTTATGACGAGCTGAAGCTGCTGAACTACAATGCGGAAATGTACCAGATGGCGAAAAACATGGCACTGCTTGCGGAGAAAGAAAAGCGTAAGGAGCATGACAGTCTTTGGGACGAGGAGGACGAAAATCCTGCAAATGAGATGTCTCCCGACGAGGTTGTGGACAATACGGAGTGTTCAATGGTGATGCCTGCGGAGATCATGGCGGAAGATTTTTCCGCCGAATAATCGGATAATTATGTTATATCTTCGGAACCTGATAAAGGAGGATAATTATGGATAATTACGTAATAACCATCGCTCGCGGCTTCGGCAGCGGCGGAAGGACTATCGGAAAAATGCTCAGCGAAAGCCTTGGCATACCCTACTACGACAAGGAGCTCATAAAGCTTGCCTCCGAGGAGAGCGGCATTAACGAGGCTCTTTTCGGCAAGTCGGACGAAAAGGTCAGGGGCGGCATTTTCGGCAAGCCGAAAAAATACAGCGGCGAGCTTGCAAAGCCCGACAGCTCCGAGTTCGTTTCCGAGGAAAATCTTTTCGGCTATCAGGCGGAGATAATAAAAAACCTTGCGGACAAGGGAAGCTGCATAATTATCGGCAGATGCGCGGATTTTGTCCTCAAGGACCGCAAGGACGTCATAAAGGTGTTTATCTGGGCGGATATGCCCACATGTATTGTCAATGCGAAAAACGTATGCGGTCTGAGCGAGCGTGAAGCGGAGAAGCAGATCGAGCGCACCGACAAGGCGCGTTCGGCGTACTACAAGGCGCACACCGGAAAGGACTGGGACGACGTTCGGAACTACGACCTGTGTCTGAACACGAGCCGCCTCAGCTTTGAAAAGTGCGTGGAGATCATTAAGAATTATATTGATGTTATGTAAATGTCCCGAAAGAAAAAGTTGCACGCGTCAGGCGTGCAGCTTTTTTTATTTATACCGAACCGTACTGCATTTCCTTGACGGCGTGGGATTTTTCACGTAGAATGAAATTAAGAGAAGGGAGCCGAAGTGTATGACGCTTCGGTTTTTTATTTCAAGGAAATGATATTATGGCAAAAGTACAGCAGCAGTTTCTCACTCCCAACAAGTACAGCAGACCGCAGATACCGCTGACAAAGGTGACGAAAATCGCCGTCCACTATGTAGGCGGAGCGGGAAGCACGGCGCAGAATACCCGCGATTATTTCGAGTCCCTGAAAGACCAGATACCCGACCCAACAGGAAAATGGTGGCTCAACAAGGACGGCTCATACAGAACGTTCAAGGGCGAAAAGGTGGGTATCCGCTATGTTTCGTCACATTTTGTGGTGGGACTGAACGGCGAGGTGATCCAGTGTATCCCGCTTGAGGAATGGTCTTACTGCACAAATCAGGCGAACGGCTGCAGCATTTCAATCGAGACCTGTCACCCTCTTGCGGACGGCAAATTCACCTCCGCAACCGAGCGCAGTCTTATTGAGCTTACCGCGGAGCTGTGCAGAAAATTCGGTCTTACCGAAAAGGACGTTATCCGCCACTACGACGTGACGGGAAAGCTTTGTCCCCTTTACTACGTAAAGCACCCCGAGGCTTGGGACAATTTCCGCGCCGAGGTGAAAAAGCTTCTGGAGACGGAGACGGACGGCAAGTCCACGAAAGAGGAAAATAAAAGCTTTCTTGTAAAGGTTCTGGACAGCGCGCTGAATATCCGCAGATATCCCTCACTGACCGCTCCCATTGACGGCGTTATCACCGACGGCGGCGTGTACACGATAGTGGAAACGGCGACAGCAGGCAGCATTCTTTGGGGAAAGCTCAAAAGCGGCGCGGGGTGGATATCCCTCGGAAGCAAATACGTCAAGAGGGTGGTGTGAAAATGAACGGTCTGAAGGATATCGCAAAGGAAATAATTGCGGCGGTCTGCTCAGTGTTCGGATTTGTTTTCGGCGATTGGGACGGTCTTATGGCGGCGCTGATAATCCTTATCGTTATGGACTACGTTTCGGGGGTTATCGCTGCAATTGCCGAGAAAAAGCTGTCCAGCGCGGTGGGGGCAAAGGGTATCGCAAAAAAGGTTTTTATGCTTCTTATCGTGGCTATGGCAAACGTTGCGGACATCAGCATCATCGGCGAGGGACACGTGCTGAAAAGCGTTACGGCGATGTTTTACGCCGCAAACGAGTGCATTTCGCTTATCGAAAACGCGGGACGTCTTGGCGTCCCCGTACCGAAAAAGCTGCTTGACGTTCTGGAGCAGCTTAAAGAGGACAAATAGCCGCCAAAAAAAGATACGGTTCGGGAAACAAAACTGTTCCCGAACCGTTTTTTATTGATATCTTTTGCTGTTTCGTCTGCCCGCTGTGTTGTGGTTTCCGTGACGCTGACGCTTGAAGTCCCGCTTGCGGTCGCTGCGGTAATCCCTGCGGTCTTTGTCCTTGCTGTCCCTGTTGTCTTTGCCCTCGTAAAGCTTTATCTTTATTTTCTGACCGTTTATCTTTGTGCCCGTCATGGAGTCTATGATATGCTCCTTGTCCGCTTCGGGGACTTCCACGGTGGTGAAGCGGTCGTAAATATCTATCTTTCCGAAGTTTTTGCCTGCCATTCCCGTAGCGTCCACAAGCGCGCCCAGAACGAAATTCGGCGCGATCTTGTTTGCTCTGCCCACGGAAATTTCCACCTTGACGCTGCCCGTTTTTCCCGAACCCTTGTCACCTCGGTTCGGTCTGAACACTGGCTTTATAAATTCGGGGAGGTGTTGGGTCTCTGCGGTAAGTTTCATTCGCAGCACGGCGGCGGGAGGCTGCGCCGAG
>CAMWVO010000013.1 GCA_947177695.1 uncultured Clostridia bacterium | reverse complement strand
GACGGCATTCTCCTTGACTTGGGAGTGTCCTCACATCAGCTTGACACCGAGGAAAGAGGTTTTTCATATCACGGAAACGCTCCGCTGGATATGAGAATGTCCCGGGAGGGGCAGACCGCCGCCGATTTGGTGAATACCCTTGCCGAGGAGGAACTGAGCAGGATACTGTTCGAGTACGGCGAGGAAAAATTCAGCCGCCGCATTGCGGGAGAGATAGTCAGGCGGCGCGCCGTCAAACCAATAGAAACCACGGGAGAGCTTGCGGATATCGTTGGAAGCTCCGTTCCCGCAAAATTCAAAAGAGACAAGAACCCCTGCCGAAAGACCTTTCAGGCGTTAAGGATTGCTGTAAACTGCGAGTTCGAGCATCTTGACAGAGGTCTGGACGAAGCTTTCGAGCTTCTCAAAACAGGCGGCAGGCTTTGTGTGATAACCTTTCACTCCCTTGAGGACAGGATAGTCAAGCAAAGATTTGCGTCGTTCTGCAAGGGCTGCATATGTCCCCCCGATTTTCCTCAGTGCGTTTGCGGACGTACTCCGCGGGGACGTCTGGTAAACCGAAAGCCCGTTGAGGCTTCCTCCGAAGAACTGGAGAGAAATCCCAGAAGCAGAAGCGCAAAGCTGAGAGTAATAGAAAAGCTTTAGAGAAAAAGATGCAAAGCTGAAACGGATACGGACAAAAGAAAGGATAAAAAATGAGTAAGAACAATCTTGCCTACGACCTTACCAAATACGAGGACGTAGCTCCCGAAAAAGCGCCCAAAATACGGGTCCGCAGACAGCGTGCGGAACACGTGGGCTCTGCGCCCAAGATGATAGCCTGCACGGCTGCGGCGGGACTTATCCTCGGTGCGGTCATTTACGGAAAAGTTGAAAACGCGTCTATACACGCGGAGATAACGGCGCAGAGCAAGGCTGTGGAAATGCTCGCCAGCGAAAACGTGAGAATGCAGTCGGAAATTGAGGAGAAGACTGCGCTGAAATCCGTTGAAAGCTATGCCGAGGAGATACTCGGTATGCAGAAGCTGGACAAGTCGCAGATAGAGTATGTCAGCATTTCCAACGGCAGCGTTGCGGATATCCCCGAAAGCGAGGATAATATTTTCCTCAAGATAAAGAACGCTTTCGGCGATTTTGTGGAATATATCCGCGGCTGACGAAATAGTATGTTTTAGGGCGGCACCGTTCTGAAAACGGATCGCCCTATTTTGGACGAGGGGTTTTGGTGTATTTAGGGTAAAAATATTTCCCCGAAAGGAGCGGACATTTTGTCTTATCAGCCTACAAATAAAATGAGGTTCAAGCTAAATCTGGTGGTACTGCCTATCTTTCTGGCGTTTACCGGCTGGATACTGGTAAGCCTGTTCGAGACCTCCATTACCGATAATCTGAAATATCAGACCCTTGCCAACGACACTCAGTTCAAGAGCAAGACCGTTAAGGCGAACCGCGGCAGCATTTACGACGCCAACGGAAAGATACTGGCTCAGTCCGCCACGGTGTACTCCATTAACGTTAATCCGAATATGATATATGTTCAGCAGCAGAAAGAAGCTAAGGACAAAGCTGACGGAAAAGAACAGGAGGGCATTCCCGAATCCCAGCGCATGATCGACGCGGCGGCGACTATCCTCAGCGAGGAGCTGAACGTTTCCTATGAATATGCGGTAAAGCAGCTTACCGCAAACGGAGAGACCTCCCAGTGGGCGAACATTGCCAAATCCATTGAAAAGCCTAAAGCCGACGACATTATTGCAAGAGTGAACGAAGCTGACATTTACGGACTTATTTTCCGCGAACTTGACACAAAGCGGTACTATCCCCAGGGCGAGCTTGCGGCGGCGGTAATAGGCTTCACCAACTACGACGGGGACGGCATTTACGGCGTTGAGTCCAAATACAACGACTACTTAAAGGGCGTGGACGGAAAGGTCATTTCTGCGGTGGACGCTTTCCAGAACGAAATGCCCTACAAGAACGACAAGATATACGAAGCGCAGGACGGAAATTCCCTTTACCTTACATTGGACATGAATTTGCAGTACTACGCGGAAAAATATCTCGAACAGCAGGTGGAGGCTCACGACGTACAGAACCGTGCCTGCGCCATAATCATGAACGTCAACACCGGAGCTGTACTTGCTATGGCGAGTACTCCCGGCTTCAACCTTAACGACAGAAATTCTCTCTACAACCCTGCGGATACAGCAAAGCTTTCGGGTATCCTTGACGACGAGGAATACAACACCATGTACGCAACTCTGCGTGAGCAGCAGTGGAAAAACAAGGCTATCACGGAGCTGTACTATCCCGGTTCGGTTTTCAAGGTTGTAACGGGCTCGGCGGCTCTGGAGGAAAAAGCCATAAACCTTAACTCGTCTTTCAACTGCGGACAGGTGATCACCGTCGCCGATACAGACATTCACTGCTGGTCTACCTATTCACACGGCACGCAGGACTTCACCACGGCGATGACGAACTCCTGCAACCCTGCCTTTATTCAGATAGGACAGCTTCTCGGCAGGGACAAATTCTTTGAATACTTCAAAGCCTACGGCTTCACAGAGCCTACGGGCATAGACCTGCCCGGCGAGGAGAACAGCATTTACGTCAACACCAGCGAGAAAGGTCCCGTTGAGCTTGCGTCCTGTTCTTTCGGACAGACCAACAAGGTAACTCCGCTTCAGATGATAACCGCGTACGCCGCGGTGGTAAACGGCGGATATCTTGTTACACCTTACGTTGTAAGCAAGATCGTCGATCACAACGGAAACGTTATCAAGACCACCGAGCCGTCCATAAGGAGACAGGTCATTTCCGAGGAGACCTCCGCGGAAATGCGGGAAGTCCTTGAATCGGTGGTAAACAGAAAGGACGGTTCAAACGCCTACATCAAGGGCTACGCTATCGGAGGAAAATCGGGAACGTCCCAGAAGATCGACAAGAGCCGCGAAACGGGAAACGACGATCTGTACGTTTCCTCATACTGCGCGTTCGCTCCTGCGGACGACCCGGAAATAATCATGCTTGTTATGGTTGACGAGCCTACCGCAAAGGACGCAAACGGTTCGCTGATGTACTACGGAAGCATTGTTGCGGTTCCCGCAGTGGTAAACGTTCTGAAAGAGGCTCTGCCCTATATGGGCTACTACCCCGAATACACAAAAGAGGAGCTTGAAGCTCTAGGCGTTACCCTACCCGCCGTTGAGGGCGAGACGGTAAGCATTGCCAAGGAGACCCTCGAAGCGCTCAGCCTAAAGGTAACCGTTATCGGAAGCGGCGACAAGGTGGTTGCGCAGGTTCCTCCGAGGGCAAGCTCCATACCGAGAAACGGAAGAGTTGTGCTCTACACCGAGGAAAATTACGAGACGGAATACACCACAGTCCCCAACATTATCGGCTACGGACTGTCCGACGTAAACGCCATTCTGACAAACGCCGATCTTAACTTCAAGGTGGGAGACGGCGCGGCTAACCATTCGGGCGCTAAAGCATACAGCCAGAATTACGCCGAGGGAAATATCGTACCCAAGGGTACTATCATAGAAGTTACCTTTGTTATCAAGGACGAGGGATAGACGGGTACATAAAGAGAGGATGATCCGAATGAGACTTGACGAGCTTTTGAACGAAGCGGGCAAAGGAATGTCCGTAACGGTGTCAGTAAATAATATGAAAGCGGCGGTGGAGGGTGTTACCGACAACACCGAGGAGGTTGCCGAGGGCTTTGTTTTCGTATGTATCAGGGGCGCGCATTTTGACGGTCACGATTTTGCGGAACAGGCTCTGGAAAAGGGCGCGCTGTGCGTTGTCACAGACTGCGACCTGTTTCTTGACAATCAGATCATTGTTCCCGACACGCGGGTATTTTACGGACATCTCTGCGCCGCATGGTTCAATCACCCCGAACGGAGAATGAAGCTTATCGGCGTTACGGGTACTAACGGAAAGACCACTCTCGCCACTATGATAAAGGAAATCTTAGCCGCAAAGGGACACCGCGTGGGCTTTATCGGCACGACGGGTTCTCTTATCAACGGCAAGCCCGTCCAGACCGACGGTTCGACCCCCACGACCCCCCGCGTGTTCGAGCTCTATAAGCTTTGGTACGACATGGCGAAAAGCGGCTGCGACTGCGTTGTTATGGAGGTCTCCTCCTTTGCTCTTGCGCAGAACAGGATAGGTCCCGCAAAGTTCAGGCTTGCGGTCTTTACAAATCTTTCTCAGGATCATCTTGACTACCACGGCGATATGGAAAGCTACTACGAAGCAAAGAAAAAGCTTTTCACCGAGCACTGCGAGACCGCCGTCATAAATATCGACGACCACTACGGAATGCGCCTTTACAACGAGCTTGCGGACAGCGGCGTGGAGAGAATATCCTGCTCCATAAGCGGTCAGGCTGCCGACCTTAAAGGCGACAAGATCAAGTTTGAAAACGGCATTACCCGCTTCTGGGTAAGCGCGGCAAATAAAAGCCACCCCTTTGCTCTGCCTATGATGGGACTTTACAACGTCCTTAACGCAGTGGAGGCTATAGCTGTCTGCGTAAAGCTTAGTCTCCCTATAAACGCCATATCCTCCGCTTTGGGAGGTTTCCCCGGAGTAAAGGGCAGGTGCGAGTTTATCCCTACGGGCAGGGACTTTATGATAATATGCGACTATGCCCACTCCCCCGACGCGCTGGAAAATATGCTCCCCAACATAAAGGAAAACTGTTCGGGACGGCTCATATGTCTGTTCGGCTGCGGCGGAGACAGGGATAAGACAAAGCGTCCGCTTATGGCGCAGGCTGCGGAAAAATACGCCGACCTGCTTATCGTCACCTCGGACAATCCGCGGAATGAGGATCCCGAAGCAATCATAGACGATATTGTTGCGGGACTGGAGCATACCAAGCCCTATATAAGAATTACCGACCGCAAAGCCGCTATCCGCAGGGCTATCACCATTGCTGAAAAGGACGACATAATCGTCCTTGCGGGAAAGGGTCACGAGGACTACCAGATACTTAAGGACGACGTGCATATACATTTCGACGAGCGTGAAATAGTGCAGGAAATAATGCAGAGCTACGTCCGCAGAAGATACGACCCCGAAATGTACGACATGATGACCATTAACGAAATAATGGACGTTACGGGCGGAAAGCCTTTCTCCATCAGGAATTACGAAAGAAAAATACCTATGCCCTGGTTTTTCTCCGACACGAGGGAGGTCGTTCAGGGAGGCGTTTTCGTTGCCCTAAAGGGCGAACGCTTCGACGGACACGACTTTGCCCGTCAGGCGGTGGACAAGGGCGCGGTGCTGGCGATAACGGAACGTACTATCCCGAACGTGCCCAGCGTTGTGGTGAAAAACTGCCGCAAGGCTCTGCTTGACCTTGCCCGCCATCACAGAATGAGATACGACCACGTTGTTGTGGGCGTTACGGGAAGCGTGGGAAAAACCTCCACAAAGGACATGATCGCTCTTGCGCTGTCCTGCAAGCACAGCGTTCACAAGACCGAGGGAAACCACAACAATGAGATAGGTCTGCCCTTCACCGTGTTCGGACTTAACAGAAGCTGTTCGGCGGCTGTTCTGGAAATGGGTATGTCCGACTTCGGAGAGATAGAAAAGCTTTCCAGAGCGTCCAAGCCGACAATATGCGTTATAACCAATATCGGGTATTCGCACATAGAAAATCTCGGCTCTCAGCAGGGTATTCTGGACGCAAAGCTTGAAATACTCAAGGGCGCGGACAGACACGCTCCAATGATACTGAACGGCGACGACAAGCTGCTTGCCCCTCTTAAAAACGAGTATGAGGGCTACCGTGAAGTCATTACCTACGGTATAGACAATCCCGACGCCGACTACAGAGCCACCGAGATATGCACATACCCCGACAGAATGTATTTCAACGTCAGACACGGTGACGAAATGATCTGCGACGTTGCGCTTTTCTGTCTGGGACGGCATCATATCTACAACGCCCTTGCGGCGATATGCACCGCGATAAAGGCAGGCTGCGACCCTGTTGCGGCAGCGGAAATGCTCAGCGGCTTCCAGCCCGACTCCCTCCGTCAGCACGTCCAGAAGCGGGGAGAGCAGATGATAATCGCGGACTGCTACAATGCTTCCCCCGATTCCATGAAAGCGGCGATAGACGTTCTCTGCGAAATGAAGCCCAAGGAGGGCGGCAGACGCGTTGCCGTTCTGGGAGATATGCTGGAGCTTGGCGACAAGTCCGAGGAGCTTCACAGACAGGTGGGCGAATACGTTGTGAAAAAGGGCGTGGACTTAATGGTCTGCTACGGAAAAAATTCCGCCGCCATTGCCGCCCGCGCAGACGAGCTTGGTATGCACGCGGGAAGCTCCGACGACCCGAAAACGGTGCTGAACTTTATGAAATACAAGCTCAGACCAAACGATATCGTGCTCTTTAAAGCAAGCCGCGGTATGCACCTTGAAGAGATAATTGAGGAATTCTACAAGGATTGTTAAGCGGTGAACCGTTTTGGCAAATGTATTAATTTAACTAAAAAGGAGATACTGATAAATGCCGTTCTGGATAAATATGGCTGTTGCGCTGATAGCGTTCGGCATATCGGCGGTAACGGGAATTTTTCTCATTCCGCTGCTTAAAAAGCTGCATTTCGGTCAGACTATATATGAGAAAGGTCCCGCATGGCACAAAAGCAAGCAGGGTACACCAATGATGGGCGGCTTTATGTTCATCATCGGCACTGTTGCCGCGGTGGCTGTGGGATACGCGGTGTTCCGCTTCAGACAGGCAAATGCGGCGGCAGTTCCCGACAACACGGGACTTTACCGTCTTCTTGCGGGACTTGCCTTTGCGCTTTTAAACGCCTGCATAGGCTTTACCGACGACTACATCAAGGCTGTGAAAAAGCAGAACTTGGGTCTGAAAGCAAAGCAGAAAATGATTATGCAGCTGATACTCAGCATTGCTTTTCTGTACGCGCTGTGGCTGCTGGGAGACCGCTCAACGGCAATTGAGTTTCCCTTTTTCGGCGAGCTTGATTTCGGGATACTGTACTACCCGGTCATGGTGCTGTACCTGATATTCCTCACAAACGCGGTAAACCTTACCGACGGCGTGGACGGTCTCTGCGGCTCGGTAACGGTTATAGTCGGACTTTCATTTGTAATGCTCTGCGCGGCTATGGGCGAGTGGGAATACTCCATATTCGGAATGGCTCTTGCGGGAGGGTGTCTCGGCTTTTTGCTCTGGAACCTCCACCCCGCAAAGGTTTTCATGGGCGACACAGGCTCAATGTTTCTGGGCGGAGCGGTCTGCGCTTTGGGATTTGCGATGCACAAGCATCTGCTGCTTGCCCTTATTGCAATAGTGTACGTTCTGGACGCGCTTTCGGTGGTTATACAGGTCTTGTACTTCAAGCTGACAAAGGGCAAGAGACTTTTTAAAATGTCTCCCATACATCACCACTTTGAGATGTGCGGCTGGTCGGAATATAAAATAGTTATCGCATTTTCCTCCGCAGCCCTTATTGCGGGCGTTGCGGCAAATCTGATATACAATCTTTGATACGAACCCTAAACGGTATACCGAAAGGCTGAGCCTTTTTGCCTGCCGCCGTTTACAGTAAGTACATTCAATTTTGTTTCCGAGATGAAAATTACTTCCGTATAATTATCATTTGCTAAAAGGAGGTGCCATTCATGCAGAATGCGTCAAACGCCGTTCCCGACGGCAGAAGAAGAAAAACCGCCAATGCTGACAATGTGCGGCGAAAAAGAATAACGTCCGACGGGACCTCCAGAGGCTACCGTGAAAAGATAGCGACGGGACCTATAGACTATCCGTTCCTGCTGATAGTTATGATACTGCTTGTAATGGGTATCATCATGATGTTCTCGGCGGGCTACGCATGGGCTATCCGCGAGGAGGGCGGCGACGGTACGGCATACGTACGCAATCAGATGGCAATGGCGGGAATAGGTCTGGTGGGAATGTTTTTCGCGTCGTTTTTCGACTACCACTGGTTCAGAAAGCCCATAATCGCATACGGCTTTTACTTTATGTGCGTAGTGCTGCTGGTGATGTGCAGAGTGGGACCTTTTAAATCTCCCCACCACGATTCATACCGCTGGGTGCAGTTTCCCGGACTTCCCTCATTCCAGCCGTCGGAGCTTATGAAGCTTGCTATCATCATGCTTTTTGCATACCTTATTTCGGTAAACTATTCCAAGATGAAATATTTCAATTACGGAATAGTTCCGTTTCTCGGCTTTCTGGGCGTGGTGGTTGCGCTGATGATGATACAGCCTCACCTGTCGGGTACGATCATCATATGCTCTATCGGCATTATAATGATGTTCGTGGGCGGCTCGCGTGTAAAGCATCTGATCATACTGGGACTTTTAGGCGTGGCTGCGCTGGCGGCGGCACTGTTCATACTGATCGAGGTAAAGGATTTCAGCTACTTTGAAAAGCGTATCATGTCCTGGACAGACCCCTTCGGCGCGGAGGCTTCCGATGCCACATGGCAGACGAAAAACAGTCTTATAGCAATCGGTTCGGGGGGACTTTTCGGTCTGGGACTGGGCAATTCCCGCCAGAAATTCCTCTACCTGCCCGAAGCCAAAAACGACTTTGTTTTCGCCGTTGTCTGCGAGGAGCTTGGCTTTATCGGCGCGCTTATGGTAATATTCCTGTTCCTGCTTTTTATCTGCCGCGGAATGTACATCGCTTCCAAGGCTCCCGACAAGTACGGCATGATGCTTGCTGTGGGACTTACGGTGCAGATAGGCTTGCAGGCGCTTCTGAATATCGCCGTTGTAACAAATACCATACCCAATACGGGCGTTTCGCTGCCCTTTTTCAGCTACGGAGGAACAGCCCTTATCATGCAGCTTGTGCAGATGGGCATTATACTGAATATATCACGGCAGTCAATTATTGAAACGTAGGGCGGGGGCTTGCTCCCGCCTGCATACGCATGACGGCATATCGACTTTATCGGAAAGGAAAAAGATCATGTTAAAGGTTCTGATGGCAGGCGGTGGCACGGGGGGACACATAAATCCCGCTCTTGCCATAGCTTCGATAATAAAGGAACATCACCCCGATGCGGAGTTCCTTTTTGCGGGTACTCCAAACGGCATGGAGGCAAGGCTCATACCGAAAGCAGGGTACGAATTCGCACCCATCAAGGTAAGCGGCTTTCAGCGGAAGATCACCCCGAAAAACCTTGTCCGCAATGCTAAAGCGGCGGCGTACCTTACCGCTTCGGGACACCGCTCAAAGCAGATAATCGACGGCTTCAAGCCCGACATCGTTATCGGCACGGGCGGATACGTAAGCTATCCCATTCTGGCAAAAGCTGTCCAGATGGGCATTCCCGCGGCGATACACGAGCAGAACGCTTTCCCCGGAATAACAAACCGTCTGCTTGCAAAAAAGGTTGACGAGGTAATGCTAACCGTGGAGGAGGCTGCGGGACATCTTGACGCCTGCGCTAAGTACACCGTAACGGGACTTCCCGTAAGAGCAGGTTTTTCCGCAGGAGCGTTAAGCCGCGCGGAAGCAAAAAAGAAGCTTGGTCTGGACGGGGAGCTGTGCATTTTCAGCTTCGGAGGAAGTCTGGGCGCGGGAGCGATAAACAACGGCGCGGCGGCTCTTCTCAAGTGGGAAAAGGAAAACAATATCCCTGTGAACCATATCCACGGCTTCGGAAAAATGGGTCATGAGACATTTCTGCCGAAACTTAAAGAGCTTGGCATTGATTACGAAAACGACAAGCGTCTTATAATCAAAGAATACTTCGACAACATGGACGTATGCACTGCTGCCGCCGACCTTATCATCTGCCGCAGCGGAGCGTCCACAATATCGGAACTTCAGGCAATGGGCAGAGCCTCGGTGCTTATCCCGTCGCCGAATGTTACCGCAAATCACCAGTACCACAATGCTATGGTTTTGGGACGTGCGGGAGCGGCTGTTGTCATTGAGGAAAAAAATCTTACCGACGAGCTTCTTATCGAAAAGGTGAGCGCGCTTATCCATGAACCCCAAAGGCTGGACTCACTTGCGAGACGCGCCGCGGAGACCTACGTCAGCGATACTCCCGACAGGATATATTCGGTCATTGACAGACTGATAAATAAAAACCGTTCACAAGACCAATAAACGAAAATATTTGCGCGAACGTTCCCTAAACCTCTAAAAAAGCAGCCCTGCGGCTTGGCTTTCACAAAATCTCCCCTACCGCATACTATAAACCAAAAACGGTAAGGGAGCTGCCGATATGCATTTACAAAAGCTTGTTATAAACGGAGGCAAAAAGCTGAACGGAGAGATCCGTATTCAGGGAGCGAAAAACGCCGCGCTGCCCATAATGGCGGCGGCAGTGCTTTGCGGCAAGGCGGGAGAAAAGGTCACGCTGCGGAACTGTCCGCGTATCTCGGACGTTTACGCCGCAATGAGAATACTTACATATTTGGGCTGCAAGGCAAGCTTTGAGGACGGTACGGCGGTGATAATACCCGAAAATGTTTCACGTCCCGAAATTTCCGACGAGCTTATGCGGGAAATGCGTTCCTCCATATTCTTTCTCGGAGCGATCCTCGGCAGGACGGGCAGATGCAGGATAACCCTCCCCGGAGGCTGCGATCTGGGTCCCAGACCGATAGATATGCACATTTCCGCCCTTAGGAAGATGGGCGTTACAATAAAAGAGGAGTACGGCGCGCTGGACTGCCGCGCGGAAAAGGGTCTGACGGGAGCGAAAATTTCTCTGTCCTTTCCCTCGGTGGGAACTACCGAAAATATCATGATGGCGGCGGCTCTTGCGGAGGGTACGACGGTGATCGGCAACGCCGCACGCGAGCCCGAGGTAGCCGATCTTGCCGAATTTCTAAACCGCTGCGGAGCAAAAATAAACGGTGCGGGCGGAGGAAAGATCGTCATAAACGGCGTTAAGGAGCTTCACGGCTGCGACTATGAGATAATGCCCGACAGGATAGCCTGCGCCACATATCTTGCGTGTACGGCTTCGGCGGGAGGAGAGCTTGCGGTCACAGGCTGCCGTCCTTGGGACGTGGAAAGCATTCTCCCCGTTTTCGAGCAGATGGGCTGCTCGGTCTACACGCTGGACGACAAGATTTTTTTCAGTGCGAACCGTCCCCTGAAAGCGGTAAATCCAATACGGACAATGGTGTACCCCGGTTTCCCCACGGACGCGCAGGCTCCCGTTATGGCTTCGCTGTGCAAAGCGAGGGGCACGTCGGTGTTTGTGGAAAACATCTTCGAGAGCCGCTACAAGCACGTTGCGGGACTTACCCGAATGGGCGCGGATATCCTCGTTGAGGGCAAGGTCGCCGTAATAGAGGGAGTGAACAGGCTTTACGGCGTAAAGACGGAGGCTCCCGACCTTAGAGGCGGCGCGGGACTTGTTGCTGCCGCTCTTGCGGCGGACGGCACAAGCGAGATAACCAACATACAGTACATCGACCGCGGCTACGAGGAGATAGAAAAGGTGCTGTCATCACTGGGCGCGGATATAAAAAGAGTATGAAAGGAACGGTCGTAAAATGCAGAACGGAAAGCCGCAAAAGCGAAAACGCAATATGTCGCTTCATTACAGCGCGGTCGTGCTGATCGTACTGATAATATTTTCCGTTCTTTCGGTAACGGTTCTGTTCAACATTGAGACTGCTATGGTAATGGGCTCGTCGATCTACACCGCGGACGAAATAATCAGAGTCAGCGGAATAGAGGGCGGCGACAACATGATACGCAAAAATCTCGGAAAGGCTGAAAAAGCCATCACCTCCGAGCTTATCTACATAGAAGAGGCAAGGATAAAGCGGAAGCTGCCGTCGTCGGTGGAGATAGTGATAGTGCCCTGCGTCGAGACGGCAAGTCTACAGGACGAGGGCGGCTTTATGATAGTGAGCGAAACGGGAAAAATACTCAGGATATCAGAAGAGCCTGCCGAGGACACTCAGGTATTCTACGGGGCAAATCCCGCCGAGGAGCTTAAAATAGGGGATACCTTCAGGTCGGAGGACGAAGCAAAGACCGAGGTGGTCTACAAGCTGATGAAGCTTGCGGAAAACAAGTTCGTGTCGGAGATAACAAGCTTTGACGTGAACGACCGTCTTAACATAAGCTGTCTGTACGACAACAGAATAGACATAGAACTGGGAGTTATTACCGACGTAGACTACAAATTCAAGCTTGCAAACGAGATAATCTCCACAAGGATATCCCCCGACGCGGAGGGCAGGCTGAAAATGCTGGAAAACGGCGCTCAGTTCCTCAGCAAAGCCGATCTGGAGCAGATAGACGCGACTTTCCAGCACAATTCAGAAATGGCTTCGGAGCCGGTAACCGAGGAAACTGCTTCCGAGACCTCAGCCGAACCGCCCGAGGAGACAAACACGTCAACAAAACTCAATTTTGAGTAGTCTGCTTTAGTAATTTTTTCTAAAATATATGTTTTTTTTATAAAACCCTTGAAAAATAATTTAAAGTATGTTAAAATAAATGTTGTATATGTGAAAGGTGTCCCTTTCGGCGTTTGCGGGGACGTGAACGCGTGTTCGGCGGCATACCGTTTCGCTGTCGGCACAGGTATGGTTTTTCATGGAATTTAAAATAGGAGGACATTGTAAATGGGATTTTCTGTCGATAACGAGGAAGTCTTTTCCGATATTAACATAAAAGTCGTCGGCGTCGGCGGCGGCGGCGGAAACGCGCTGAACTGCATGGCGACCGAGGGTATTTTCGACGTTGAATTTATCGCCGTAAATACCGATGCGGCTGCTCTGCGCGCTTCAAAGGCGTCCACAAAGGTTCAGATAGGCGAAAAGCTTACAAGAGGACGCGGCGCAGGCAACAAGCCCGAAATAGGCGAGCGTTCCGCTCAGGAAAACCGCGATGAGATCGCTGCCGCTCTCAAGGGCGCGACTATGGTGTTCATCGCCGCAGGTATGGGCGGAGGCACAGGCACGGGCGCAGCTCCAGTTGTTGCTGAGGTCGCTAAGGAAATGGACATACTTACCGTTGCCGTTGTAACAAAGCCTTTCAATTTTGAGCAGAAAGCCAAAATGGTACAGGCGGAGCGCGGCATAGGCGAGCTTATGAAAAACGTGGATTCCCTTGTGGTTATCCCCAACGAGAGACTTATTTCCACCAGCGAAAAGCCCCTTACTATGAAGGAAAGCTTCGCTATGGCGGATAATATACTTAAAACAGGCGTAAAGTCCATCGCCGAGCTTATCACGGTTGACGGCTTCATCAACCTTGACTTTGCGGACGTTGAGACCACCATGAAAAATGCAGGCTATGCACACATGGCTATCGGTCACGGTTCGGGCAAGGACAAGGCTGCCGAAGCGGCGAACGCCGTTATCACCAGCCCGCTGCTTGAGACCTCTATCAGCGGCGCTACAAGACTGCTGGTAAATATCGTTATGTCCGAGGACGCGCTGTCCACCGATATCGACACGGCTACAAAGCTTATCACCGAGGCTGCCGATCCCGATGTTGAACTCATCTTCGGCGCAAGCTTCAACGACCAGATGGAGGACGAGATCAACCTTACGGTAATCGCTTCGGGCTTCAAGGATTTCGGCGCAGGAAACGTTGTAAAGGCAGACTCTCCGGTGGAAGCCGCTGCGGAAGCGGAAGCTGTTCCCGCTCCGTCGTCGGCTATCGACGATTACAGTGCTCTGCTTGGTATCTTCAACGACAGAACATAATTACATCAAAAAGAAACGAACCGTCCCGATAAGGCAGATGATGATGCAGAAGTATCTTTCGTTTCGGAAGAGAATTATCCATTACCGTCAAAGTATGGCGGCACGGGTAAAGGCTCAGCCTTTCGTGCAATGTCGATACAGAAGTTTTTTCTCGTCTCGGGAATAAAATTATGCCGTCTTAACCATAGACGGCGGCAAGGGTAAAGGCTCAGCCTTTCGTGCAAATTTTGTTCCAAAGCTGTCTCTCGTCTCGGGAGAACAGTACGGCTGCTCACTATAAGACGGCGGCATGGGTAAAGGCTCAGCCTTTCGTGCAAGCTTTTTGTCTAAACTAAATTTCCGTCTCGGGAATAAAATTATGCCGCCATCACTATGGACGGCGGCAAGCAAAAAGGCTCAGCCTTTCAATATTGTTATAAAGACAAATACAGCGGATCATGTTAAACGGCTGTGGATTCAGTTCCATAGCTGTTTTTTCTTTTTCTGAGATCTGTTTTTTATGCTGATTGACTTTTTTAAGGCTATCTGCTATAATTAACAGTAATCACGCAAAAACGGAGGTGAGGGCAGATGATAACAATAGCGATATGCGATGATGATAACAGCCAGATCAATGCTCTGAAAAAAATGCTGACTGAATGGAACAGCAATACTATTATAAACGAATACAACTCGGCAGAGCAGTTCCTGTTCAATTATCCCGATGTTCCTTGTGATCTGCTCCTGCTCGATATTGAAATGGGCGATATGAACGGAATGGAGCTTGCCAAGGAGCTGAGAGCCAAGGGCGATATGCTGCCGATCATATTCATCACCGGATTTTCAAAATACATCGGTGACGGCTACGATGTGGAAGCTCTGCACTATCTTATGAAGCCTGTGGACAAAGAAAAGCTGTTTCAGGTACTTGACCGATATGCCTGCCGTCATAAGCAGGACAGCAGAATAATTTTGCCCATCGGCAATGAATCTGTGCTTGTAGCTTCCGATGACATTGTGTATCTTGAAGCATTCGGAAAGAAAACACAGGTCACACTAAGCGGCGGAAAAGAGATCGTCTGCACCTGCGGATTGAGAGATGCTTCCGGGAAGCTTGGGCAAGGCTTCGTTTCCTGTCACCGCTCATATGTGGTGAACATCGGATCGATCAGAAAAATTTCCAGAACCGAGATCACAATGGAAAGCGGCAAAATAATACCGATTTCCCGCAGATCATATGACAGCGTAAACAGAGCGTTTATCGACTATTACAA
>CAMWVO010000012.1 GCA_947177695.1 uncultured Clostridia bacterium | reverse complement strand
ATTGAAAGGTACGAGCATATATGTACTGTGATGATGATTTTGATTTTGAATACGACCTTGCAGACGATGACGAATTTGAAGATGTTAAAAGCTTTGAGGATTTTCTTAAAGAGATCGGCAAAACAGAAAAACAGGTCAAACAGGAATATTCAAAATTTATGCTTTGGTTTGAAGCTATGCGGCAGCGTCTCGGTTTGAAAAATATTCAGAAAGCGTTGTTCTGCCGCAGTGTGTGCAATGCTCTGAAAAATGAGTACAGCGAAGACCTTGCGCAGCTGTGGTGCTTGTGCTTTTCGGAATACTCTGATTTTCTCTTTGAAAAGCAGGAGGATCTGAACGACAGAGATTACATGGAATACCGCGTAGGCAGATGTTCGCTCCTTTCGGATGATATTGACAGCTTTATGCGGCGGCTCGGAAGCGAATCCGAAAATCGCGAAAAATTTCTGAGCCTGTGCAAAAATATTTCTTATTCGGACGAAATTTTTCTGCAAATAGATTTTGACGATTTCTGCATGATAGTCACCGACGGCGTAGGTCTTGAGGGAAAATTTTTAAAGGACAATCTGCTTTACGTATGCGAAAAGGTATCGCACTCAAAAGAGTTTTCACAGATCGCTCCGAATATTTTTTATGCGCTGCTTATGAGGTATCCTAAAAAATTGTCCGATAAAGAGGGCTTTATACCTGATTTTGAGGCTGCAACCCGTTTCAAGGAGTACAAGATCGGAGAAAATAACGGAAAAAATCAGGATATTTATTTTGAGCATATTGCTGTTTATCAGGCATTGTGCGATTACTTTCCAAGTTGTGACAGGAATTTGTGCGATGCGGGATTTGCTTGTATGTCTAACCTGTTTGAAAATGAAACTTTTGATTGGCACGAATTTCCGCTGCTTACAAGACCGATTGATACCGAACTTCGGGACAAGTATTTTTCTTGTTTTCCAAACGGCATGGCAGATAATCCCATATTTACCGCAAATGATATTCATGTCAGCGATATGACTGCTTTTGAGGATTTTTATGACGCGAAGCTTGCTCCGAAAGCGCGGATAATTTGTCATGTGCGGGAATACCTTGCTCACTGCGGTGAGCCTGCCGAGCAGTACATTGCAATGCTTGAAAATAACGAGACCGACAAGTGCATGAAAATTATTCACGATATAATCGAGAAGTCAGAGATAAGCCCTGAATTTATAAAACCTGAAATGTCAGATATTGTTAATGCTGTTATTATGGAGGAAACTCTTGAAAATGTTAGTGAGAGGGTAAGGGCGGAGATGCTTGATTTGCTGCCTTTTTTGCAGGATAAAATAAAGAAAATACAGTAATTTTATATGCAGTTAGTAAATTATAAGTGTATTTTTATAAAATATATGTTGACTTGGGGGAGGTTTTGTGATAAAATGTTATATGATGTAAAATTACTACATAAAAAATTTTTATTGGAGTACAAATATGAAAACACCTTTGGAGATGCTTGCGGAACAGTGGTCGTATCGGGTTCAAACAATTCCTACTATGTTGCTACACACCACCGATACAGTCCATATGTGACTACTGATAAATTGGCAAATTGATGTTATGCATAGAATTAACAAAAACTCTGTCTGGCTTGCTCTTATGAAAATAGGTGCAAGCACAGGCTGTCACCAAAAGCCTGAAAGAAGCTTTTTTATAATTAAATGTCAGTCCCCTGTCTGTGCAAGATGTACAGGTGTTATTATAGGGTATATGTTGGCAGTAACTGCATTTGGTTTTTTATGACTTCTCTGCCTATATGCATTTTATTGTGTCTGATAATGTTTTTGGACTGGTTTGTTCAGTACCTTAAGATACATGATTCAACCAATATAAGGCGGCTTATTACCGGTATTTTTGGAGGATATGGTCTTTTATCCTTTGAAATAAACGCTTTGACGCAAATTATAATTTTAATTTACGAACATATTTAGCGTTCTGAATTTTATATTTGGAGGAATTATTATGAAATGTCCCAAATGCGGTTCGGAGAATGTAAATCTTATATATAACACGTCAAAGCGAGGTTTCAAAGGAAGCGACGCTTGCTGTGGCTATATACTTTTGGGTCCGCTTGGAATTCTGTGCGGCGCTCTTGGAAGCGGAAAAAAAGACACAAGCGAATTCTGGCTGTGCAACAACTGCGGCAGTAGATTTAAAAATAAAGATATAGTAAAATATAATCAAAATAATCAGAAAAATAGCTATATCAATAACCAGCCAATTGAAGGAACTTATATTGAATCTGAAGAAATTGAGGATGTTCAAAAGCCTGCGCTTTCGGAAAATGATGCTTATAATGAAGATTTATGCGCTCCGAAAACGGTGTTTAACAGGACAGAACCGTATAACGGCGGATTAAGCGTGGAATCGCTTTTAAAACGTGCGGTGCTTTTTCTTGAGGACAGCGAGTGGGAAAAAGCTTATGAATACAGCGAAAATGCTATTGATATTGACGCTCGTTGTGCTGAAGCTTATCTTTTTAAATTTATGGCGGAATATAATATATCTACAGAAGACAGCATTCCAGCTGAATGCGCTTGCATGATCGAGCAGATAGATTCTCTTACAGAATTGGAAAATTATAAAAAAGCTCACCGCTTTGGAAATGACGAAATGAAGCTTAAGCTTGAAAATTACTCAAATCAAGCTATATACAATTATGCAGCAGAACTTGAAATGTCTGCAAGTTTTTCATATGAATATATGAATGCGGCGGATGTTTTTGAACGAATATCCGGCTACTCTGATTCTTCCAAACATATAGAAAGATGTAAAGAAAAATATAATGAATCTGAGTATTTTCATGCATATGAAATGCTTTTAAAAGCAACAAGCGATGAAGAAGCCGATAATGCAAAAACAGCTTTTATTATGCTCGGTGATTATAAGGATTCCAAGGAAAAAGCAGAAAGCTGTGACGAAAAGAAATTTGAATTGAGATATGATGCTGCTTGTGCAATTCTTGACACAGCACAGAGCGCAGCAAATATCAAAAATGCGCAGTCCATGTTTAAAAAACTCGGCGATTACAAGGATTCGGCTGAAAAAGCGGCAGAGTGTGATAAAAAATGCAGCGATTTTAACTATAGTGAAGCCTGCAAAATTCTCAAAAATGCAAAAACTGTCAAAAAAATTAATTCTGCTGTCGAATTGTTTGATCAGGTTCAGGGGTATGACGATATAAGCGAACGCCTTGAAGAATGCGAAACAAAGCGCAGCGAAATCATTGAGACAAACAAAAAAATGTTTAAAATGGCTTTGATTTGCGCCGGTGTGCTGGCATTGATAGTTATTATAATTATTATCGTATCGTCTGCCGTAAATCGAAAAGATAAAGAGAGCGCAGAACATGTGACGGATATTATCTCTGAAACGGAGTCGGAAATTACAACAATATTGGTCACAGACGAGACGAAAAAAATCACATCTGTCAAAACATCAAAAATAACAGTATCCGAAGCTATTGAGCAGAGATTGGAAGATGTATCAAGTGAAGAAACAAAAAGCAGCGGAATGACTAAATTGGCTGATATTGTGGGAATGGGCGCAAATCCATATGCTCCTACACCAAACATTGAGGTTGACGCTGTGCTTGCGGATATTTCACAGGTTGATTATAAAGAAATAATCGGAGATTTAGAATACGGTGTCGGTATGCTTGAAGCAATACATGGCACAGATAAGTCTATATTTCATAATAATAACAAGCTTTTAGGAACATCGGATAACGATGGAGATACACTTTATTATTACGATACAGGTTGCAATACTTTTCAGGAATTATTTGTAAATATTCGGATTTGCTTTTCTGAAAGTTTTATTTCAAATGAGGAGATACAAAATGTAACTGGCGGGGAAAATATATTTGTTTCTTTCGGATATTCGCCTCAACAAATTGCTTGGGAGTTTTATCCTCCGAATCCGGGCGATATATATGATTTTTATAATGCAGGAGTTGTTTCATATAGCGATACTGAAGCTGAGGTGTGGGTTGCAGCAAGTTCTCCTATAGAAGCAACTTTTGAAGTAAAAGTATTTAAGATGATATGGTACGATAGTTATGACCGTTGGATAATAGATGATGTTCATAAATTTTAGTAATATACAGTAGGTTTAGGAAATAATCAACAGCTTGCATACATGGCAAGCTGTTGATTTGTGAGCTTATTTGTAAAAACACTGATTTTGTACATTATATTGATTTTTGTCAAATTTTACTGTATAATAAAATTCAGAAAATATTTTTGGAGGTAAAAAATGAGTTTAAAAAGTAAACTTATACAATACAGAGACGCAAGTTATCCTATAGTATTCATTGAATCCTTTGAGGAAGACAAGTCGGATAAGATCATTTCGGAAATCGCTGCGTCGGAAAGACTTTCCGTTATTGAATGGAACGGCGCTTCCGGTGCGTGCGATTTTAAAACCAAAGAGCCAAAAGGCACTCGCAAGCTCATGCTTTGCGAAATGTTGGAAATTCTTTCAAAGGACAACCTTGAAAGAAAAATTATTGTTATAAAGGATATGAATGAGCAGCTTTCCGATTACCAAACGGTGGCTCGGCTCAAACAGCTTGCTCTGAAAATTTCGTCGGGGGCAATAAAAGATTGTATTATAGTCATGATCTCTCCGACGCTTACTATACCCCGTGATCTGGAGAAATTTATTACGGTTCTTGAGCAGGATTACATAAGTGAAAAAGAGATAGAGCAGATAATAACCGAATTTGCCGAAGAAAATGATATTCAGGTTGCATCCAATCTTAAAGAGCAGATTGCGATCGCGCTTAAAGGTCTGACGGAAATGGAGATCAACAACATTCTTTCTCTTGCGGTTTCAACAGATGGTGATATTACCAAAAACAGTTTGCAGTTTATTTTTGAGCAGAAACAGCAGATGATAATGAAATCGGGAATCCTTGAAATGATTCCGCTGAAGGAAAGCATTAACGACATAGGTGGTCTCGAAAATTTGAAAAAATGGCTAGGGCGCAAGAGTAAGGTTTTCAACAATATCAACAAAGCTAAAGAATTCGGCGTAAATATGCCTAAAGGTCTGCTTATTGCGGGAGTTCCCGGATGTGGAAAGTCTCTTTCTGCAAAGGCAACTGCTTCATTGTTTGAAGTACCGCTGCTTCGTCTTGATATGGGCAGACTTATGGGAAAATATGTGGGCGAGTCTGAAAGCAATATGCGCAGCGCAATAAGGCTTGCAGAGGCAATTTCGCCATGTGTTTTATGGATAGACGAGCTTGAAAAAGCCTTTGCGGGAATTGGCAGTCAGAACGGCAACGAAGTCACTACACGTCTTTTCGGAACTTTTCTTACTTGGATGCAGGAGAAAACAAGCCCCGCATTCGTTTTGGCAACAGCAAATGATATTACGAAAATGCCTCCCGAACTTCTTCGTAAGGGTCGCTTTGACGAAATCTTCTTTGTAGACCTGCCCAATGCTGAAGAACGGAAAAAGATTTTTGAAGTGCATATAGGAAAAATTCCCAAAAAATATTTGGATAATATTGATATTAAAAGTCTGGTGGATAAGACTGGTGGATATAGTGGGGCTGATATTGAAAGTGTTGTTAAAGATGCTGTAGAAAATGCTTTCTGTGACGACGCAAAAACTGTAACGACCAAGTACATAATAGATGCAATAAATGCTACTAAATCGCTTTCGGATATTATGAAGGACGATTTGAAGAAAATGCAGGACGAGTATGAAAAACGTCAGCTAAAAAAAGCAACTTAAAAGGAGAAATTGCTATGGAAAATAATGTTATACATTTAGTGACGGCCTTTGTGGGATACTTTTTGAGCAATGAGGATAATTCCGCAAATGTGGGAGGCTGGCTCAGCGGGGCAATGACAAAATTTATGCCTGATATGTCTGCCGATGAAGCTGATACTACAAGCAATATTATTGTGAACACGGTAAAGGATCTGAATGAAAAGATACAAGCCGTGCAGCAGGCTGACAATGCCGAAACATGGTTTAAGGATGAATTCAACAAGCATACGGAATCTCTTTCCGCTGCCGAAAAGGGAAAAATATTGTCGCAGGCATTTAACGGCTTTGCTGCTGCGGAAAGCGGTTTCACGGGAGAAACAGCCGAGACAGCGGGCGAAATTGCCGACAGTGCATGGGATAATTTTTCGCTGCTTCAAATGACTTCCGATGTGCTGAAAAAGTCGGGGGAAACCGCATTGCAGTCGCTTGCCTACAATGCGGGAGAGGCAATACAGCAGAGCATTGAGGGAGCCGTGCCTATAAAAGGCGCGGCGGAAGCATTGGCTTCCTCGGTTGGTACTGCTGTTGATACGGGAGTAAAATGCGCTGCTTCGGGTGCGGCTCTTATTGCTCAGAAAAAAGGTTGGTTAAAGAATTTTTTGCCTGCAAACGCAACCGTTCAGGAAATTACAAATATAGCTGTCGGTGCAGTTGAGAACGTCAAGACTTTTTTTGCTGTAGGCTCCGGAACTTGTTCTACTGAAGAAGCAATCGACAGAATTCAGAGAACTGTTGTTGCAAGAGCGGTTGATTTTCTTGCGGTAAACTCTCCGACAATTGGCGCAACTATAGGAGCAGTTTTCGGTCCTGCGGGGGCAAAAATTGGTTATACGATTGGTCAAGGTGTAAGCTTCCTTGCCAAAACAGACGCGCGTGATTTTTTTGAAGCCGGTCTGAACAAGGTTTGTACTGCGGCAAGAAGTGTTGTTTCAAAAATCGGAAACAAGTTAAAGTCGGGATTTAATAAAATTAAAGAATCCCTTTTCGGATAATATTTCATAGGAGAAGTGATAGCTATGGCAAAAAGGGTAAAATTCCCGCTTAATATGGGTAAAAAAGATGGCACAAATGAAGATATTATGGTAAGAGACATAAAATCACTTCATGACAATTATAATGCCGATAAGGTTACGGAATATTTTATAAACGGAAAGCTTTTAACTTGGCTGGAGGACAGATACTACGATGAAGAAGCGGAACAGGTCAGAAAGCTTTCCGAAATGCCGGACAAGCAAAAAGCCTCCGAAAAGCTTCCCGAGGTTTTTGAGGTTGAGGTAAATAGAGAGGTCAATGTTGAAGCTATTGAAATACATAATGAAAAACTAAAGAAGCTTCGTGAGATTACAAGTGATGATGAAATTCTCAAAAATGCAGATTTTGTGGCGTTTTCTCAAGAGGATCTAAGCAATTTGCTATATGATAAGGCAGGGGTTATATATCTTTGCGGTGAGTATTTCTGTGTTCCTCTTAGTGTGAAAAATGTAAAATACATTGGGGTAAACAACCCAACTGTGGAGATAACTTGCGATGATAATACCGACATTGATTTTGAAACCAATGGAATTGTTTTTGAACATTGTGAGTTCTCGGAAAAAACCAAAGATTCTCTTAACATTAATTCAATCTTTCGATCGTTTTTTTCAAATACCGAAAATAAAGACGAAGAGATAACAACAAATCAAAGTGCGGATCAATTGAATTCATATGAAGTCGGAAAAGCCGTTGGAGGAGTCATTGGAGGAACTATTGGTGCAGCCTTGGGAATTTCCCTTGAAAAAGCTGGTTGGAGGGACTGGTTAGGAAATGGAAAACGATCATAATTATCTTTTGCATTATATATCGAAGCAATCGTTAGAAAGGAGTTATAAATATGGCAAAAAGGGTAAAATTTCCGCTTAATATGGGTACAAAAAGCGGTACAGATGAAGATATTATGGTCAGAAATATTGAGGAGCTTAAAGAAAATTACAACACACAAAAAGTGATGTGGTATTTCCGTGAGGGCAAGCTCCTTACTTGGCTTGAGGACAGATACTGCGATGATGAAGCAGAACAGATACGGGAGCTTATGGAGCAGGACTGCAAAAATGCGGTAAAGGTCGGAAAAATTTTTGGTGTCGAAATTAAGGAAGATATTGATGTTGAAGAAATTGAAAACCGACGTAAAAAACTGGAGAAGCTTCGTGATATTACAGGAGATGATGAAATTCTTAACAATGTTGATTGTGTGGTATTCTCGCAAGACGAACTTGTGGATTTGCTTGACGAGGAAGCAAAGGTCATTTATCTTTGCGGGGAAAATTTCCGCATACCTATGAGCGTGAAAAATGTCAGATATGTAGGTGTGAATAATCCGCCTGTTTCTATCTCGGGTACAGGTGATATTATGCGGGAAAATAACGAAAAATTTGTTGAAAAAGAAAAAGGAATATCTATTGAACGCTGTAAAATCCCGGATGAAATTGTAACTGAAATTATGAAAAAAGCCAACGACAGCTTGGTTATTGAAAAATATGGTACTTCCGAGGATTTAAGTAAAAACTATGCACTTCAAAATACTGCAATTGAAAACGCCGAAGATTTTGTAACCGATGTTTACGGAAGCACGGTATGTCTTAGAAAATATACAGGAACAACTACAAATGTTATGATTCCTAATAAATTCACCAAAATCGGGACAGCTGCTTTTTCAATGTGTGAAAATATTGAAAGTGTACTTATACAAGACAACGTAACTGAAATTGAATCATACACATTTATGCAATGCATAAACTTGAAAAGCTTAACATTTTCAAAAAATATAACAGCAATTAATGAATCCAGTTTTTATGGCTGTAAAAGTCTTAAAAATGTATATATACCTTATGGCGTTACCATAATTGATGATAATGCTTTTAACGGCTGCTATAATCTTCAGAATGTGTATTTACCGGATACCGTTTGCAAAATCGGCAAGGACGTATTTGACTGGTGTCAGAATATCAAGGTTACATATAAAAATCGAACTTACGGTTATGATGAAATAAATGCTTTATATAATGCGATAAACAATATACCGCAGCCGCAGGAAATAAATAAGGGAGATTTTGAAATTGTGCGTGACGGCGGCAAAGTTTGTTTGAAAAAATATAAAGGCATTTCCGAAATCGTTAAAATACCCGATGAAGTAAATGTTATCGGCAGAGAAGCTTTTTATAACTGCAAAGGTGTAAAGCAAATAATTGTTCCAGACAGCGTATTTGAAATCGGAGGTTGGGCTTTCAGTAAATGCGAAAATCTTGAAAGCATAAATATTCCAAACGGAGTAACTAAAATCGACTACAATACTTTTGAAGATTGCAAAAGCCTTAAAGCTATAATCTTTCCTAACGATTTAAGGGAAATAAAAAGCAATGCTTTTTATGGCTGTGATAAATACAATTTTAAAGTATATTACCGTGGTCGCGCTTATACTGCACAAAATTTTGATATTTTATATGGTTATATAAATCGTTAAAAAGGAGTTTGAAACATGACGAAAAAGGTAAGATTTCCCCTTAACATGGGGAACGATGTTAAGGCACATTCAATTGAAGAACTTAAAGCAAATTACAACGCTGAAAAGGTTACGGAATACTTCATTAGTGGCAAGCTTCTTACATGGCTGGAGGACAGATACTATGATGAAGAAGCGGAAAAAGTCAGAGAGCTTTCTGAGCAGTCGTATAGTGATCCTGCTGTAAAGCTTGCTGAAATTTTCGGTGTTGAAATTGAGGAATCGGTAGATGTTGAAATGCTTGAAATCCGACGTAAAAAACTGGAGAAACTGCGTGAAATCACCTCAGAAGATGAAATTCTCGACAATGTGGATCATGTGGCTTTTTCACAAGAGGAACTCGGCGATCTTCTGGACGATGAAGCTGAGGTTATTTACCTTTGCGGAGAAAACTTCCGCATACCGTTGAGCGTGAAAAACGTCAGGTATGTGGGTGTAAATAATCCTGTTGTTACAATCAGTGGCAAGGGAGAAATTGATATTGAAGCAAACGGGATAATTATTGAGCGGTGTGAACTTCCGCAAGGAATCAAAGAGAATATTATTTTATCTCAAAAAAAATCTGAATGTAAAATCAAATTTTACGTTCCTAAACAAACTCCGGCTGTAAAATACAATAATACCGTGCTTGCGGCTGAATATGACAATGACGTTTTATATATTTATTTTAAAATGCGCAGCTTTCGTGTATTTGTTGACGGATACCATGTATACCAGGTTTGTGCGAGCAGACATAATACTGGTGAATTGGGGGTGCTTATTTCAAAAACGGAAGTATATTCAAAGGGCAATTCAGCATTTGAAATGTATAAAAATCAAATGTTGGAGGCTCTTGATAATTTACCAAAACAGTTTAAGAAAAAAGACGGCATTGTTGATATAACTGACAGCGAAACCGTATCTGCTGTTGAAGAAGCAGTAAGACTTTTTGTTGAATATAATAAACTTAATCCAATTATAGATATAGTCGATTATAACCCCGATGAAGAACCCTATGATTAATAAAATGGAGTGTTTTTATGACAAGAGCAAACTTAAAAACCCAAAAATTCTGCGCATTTTGCAAGCATTGGTACGACCCGACAAACTCAAATATTAAACCCACAAATCCGCGGCTGTCTTTATGGGAATTTGATTCCACCGCAAAGTGTATGTGCTTGAAGCGTAACCACGAAATGAAAGGCGGAGAAAGGTGCGGATATTACGATTGTAAAATCTAAGGGAGGGGTAAAAATGTCGGAGCTTTTTGACGAATATTTCGGCGATATGAAAGAAATTTACGAAGAAACAATGTCGGAGGTCAACGGAGAGTTAAATGCTATTGCAAAATATCCCGAGGCTGAATGCAGCGAGTGCGACGCTCCCGAATACATAGAGGCGGCAGTTGCAGAAAGCCATTGGAAGATGCTTATTATGACTATGCGCAAGGCTGTAGAAATGGTGGGAAACAGCATTTTTAGAGCTATGAACGAGGAGGAATAATTTATGAGTGATAATAAGGATTATGAAGAATACTTACAGCAGGACGAAAAAAGCTGGGGAGAATTTTTCTCTAATATGAGCAAATACTGGCATGGGGTTATAGAAGAGTGTACTGAGGGCATGGATTATGTGCTTGATGATGACGAGTACCATAAAATGCTTGCCGAGGTTAAGGAATATCCCGAGACTGCCTGTTATGCAAGTGATTTGAAAAAAGTTCGCATGATCGCTAAAACCTCCGACAAAGCCATGAGAGCAATCGGGAAATGTATTGACGGTGCGACGGCTTTATTTGGCAAAAAGTAATGATATTGTTTTACGGACATCACCCAATAAAGGTGATGCCCGCATTTTTTAGCCGCAAAACAGCTTTTCCAAATCCTCCTTTGGAATTCTCCAGAACCTACCGACCTTAACCCCGGGAAGCTCCTTGCTCCTAAGCAGCTTGTAAATCGTGGTAAGCGAAAGGGAAAGCTCATACGCCACCTCATAGGGCGTGAGATAATCGTTGTAATCGGTAATCATAAAACCAGTCCTTTCAATAATTTTGCAGGTATTAATAACTTGTTGCAATTATGCGTAGTATTATGACTTTCAAATATATATTATATCTACAGAGAAATGAGTTAAATCCCCATATTGCTGAGGTTTGCGGTGATATGGGGATAAAATTTTCTCTGAAATAATGTACGCGGATTTTTAGCAAAAACATTCGTGTACGGTAAAAAAATATCAAAAAAATACTTTTGAAAGGATGGTATCAATCTATGGGAAAAATCATAGGAACGCTTGCAATCGCGGTAGTTACAGCGGTTGTAAAGAACATTTTGGACGATTAAAGCAGACAAAATCTGCGACAAATTGCGAGAGGAGGCAATAACATGAACAAGGAGCTTGTACTTAAAATTCTTGCTGCGCTTGCAGGAACGGCGGCTGTGGTACTTTGCAGCTGCCTTGAAAATGACGTTTCGGAGGAAGTGTTGAAGCTATGCGATCTCACGGACAGCGAGTAAAAAATTTTCCCGCCTTATGGCACGTGATTGACACAATTTACGACATCATAAATTCGGCAGAATAATTAAAATCTAAAATCAAAAATTGAAAAGGAGAGATTTTTATGTCAGCAAACGTAGAAACAATGTTCTTTATAAGGTATGCGCCGTGGCACGGCTTGGGCGTTCGTGTCGAATCGGCGCTAAATTCACAGGAGGCGCTTGAAGCTTCTGGACTTAACTGGCAGGTCGTTCAGAAGCCCATTATGACAAGCGGATACGAACCTATTAACGGCTACAAAGCTAACGTCCGCGAAACCGATAACAAAGTCCTCGGAGTTGTTACCGACCGATACAAGGTCGTGCAAAATTCCGAGGCTTTTGCATTTACCGATGCGCTTCTCGGCGAGGGCGTGAAATACGAAACCGCAGGTTCATTGCAGGACGGGAAAAAGATTTGGATTCTTGCAAAACTCCCCGATAAATACATTATCGAGGGCGAGCAGATAGACCCATATCTTGTTTTCAGCAGTTCCCACGACGGAAACGGCGCTATCAAGGTAGCTATGACGCCCGTCCGCGTGGTATGCCAAAATACGCTTAATATTGCTCTTTCCACAGCAAAAAGAATGTGGTCTACCGTCCACGTCGGCGACCTTGCTCATAAAATGGACGAGGCTCACAATACCCTTTTGCTTGCTGAAAAATACATGGGCAGGCTCGGTACGGAATTTGCAAATCTCCGCCGTGTGAAATTGTCCGATTCAAAAGTTATGGAGTATATTGAAATGCTCCTGCCTATGGACGATAACCCAACTTCCACACACAAGAAAAATGTCGAGCGAATTCGGGAGGATTTGAAAATGCGGTATTTTGACGCTCCCGATTTGAAGTCACTTGGTAAAAACGGCTATCGCTTTATTAACGCTGTATCAGATTTTGCAACACACGCAAAGCCGCTTCGTGAGACAGCAAATTACCGTGAAAACGTGTTCGCCAAAACCATTGAGGGCAATCCGCTTATTGACAAGGCGTATGAAATGGTACTTTCCGCAGCGTAAAGATTTTGTCGGGAGAGATTTTCTCCCGACATTTTTTATACATAAAATTAATTTATGAAAGGTGTGATTTTATGGCGAAAATTTTAGCTTCCACAGAAAATATGCCATATGAGGATTGGCTCGAATACCGCAAAAAGGGCATAGGTGGTTCGGATGCTTCCGTGGTCTGCGGTATAAACAAATATAAATCTCCCGTTGAATTATGGATGGAGAAAACAGGTCAGCTCCCATATTCCGAGGCGGGAGAAGCGGCGTACTGGGGTACTCAACTTGAAGCTTTGGTAAGAGCTGAATTTACCAAAAGAACGGGAATTGAGGTCAGCAAGGTCAATCAGATTTTGCAGCATAAGGACTATTCTTTTATGCTTGCAAATCTTGACGGAACGTGTCAGCACCCCAATTTCGGTACTTGCGTATTTGAAGCGAAAACAGCTTCGGCGTACAAGGCTTCGGAATGGGAAGATAAAATTCCCGACGAGTATATATTACAGATTCAGCACTATATGGCGGTAACAGGATACGCAGGTGCATATATTGCCGTTCTGATAGGCGGTAACACTTTCAAGTGGAAATTTGTTGAGCGTGACGAGGAAATCATTTCAATGCTTATCAAGCTTGAAAATGATTTCTGGGAACACGTTCAGAATGAAATTTCCCCTGCTTTGGACGGTTCGACCGCTTCCGAAAGATTTCTTGCGGAACGTTTTCCCGACAGCATACCAAAATCAAAAATTGAACTTCCCGAGACTGCAGAAAATTTAATTGCAGAATATAATTCCGCCTGTGAGAAGTTGGAGGAAATTACCGAGCAAAAGCAGAAAGCGGAAAATCAGCTTAAAGAAATGCTGGGCGAAAATGAGGTGGGAACATCGGGAAACAGCGTTATCACTTGGAAAAGTATGTCGCAGGAAAGGCTTGACAGCAAGACCTTTAAGGCTGAACACCCTAAGCTGTATGCTAAGTATGCTAACAAAATATCTTACCGCCGCTTTTCAATCAAGGCGGTATAGGAGGTTTACTATGAATACGGAAAACTTGAAATCAAAATTGAGTAACAAGGTCAAAGATATTTCTAACGAGGAGAGAATTACTATGCAGGAGACTACTATCACAAAAACCGACACAAATTACGCTGCGCTGAAAAATAACGCGCTTGACATCATCAAGAATAACCTTAAAAATCAGCCGCTTTCATTGCAGTTGTTTGACATCATAAAATCACCGTCTGGAGGTTCAACATCTTTCACAATTCCCACGCTTTCGGGCGAGATTATGGAAAAATCTATCACGGGAATTATTCTTGACTACACCACGCCCCGCGCTTATTGGGACACTCCCGACCCTGTTGAGGGAACACCGCCTGTCTGCTTTAGTTCGGACAGTCTTGTTTCCCATGACGGTAAGGCGTGCGGTACTTGTCCGTTTAACGATTTCGGTTCAAAGGATGGTGAGACAAACGCTAAAGCCTGCAAAGAAAGCGTGATTTTGTTCCTGCTTCGTCCCGACAATATTATGCCAATTCTGGTTCGTGTGCCTGTTTCAAGCAAAATGCTTTTTCAGCGGTATATGACGCGGCTTATCGGCAAAATGATTCCCGTTTCGGGAGTTGTCACGAGAATTACTTTGGAGAAAACTACGAATAAAACAGGTCAGCCTTATGCTACTTACAACTTTGAAGCTGTTGAAACTTTAAGTGCGGAGGAAGCGGAAAGTGCCCGTAATTTCGGGAAAAAGTTTATGGAGCTTGTGAACGCTTCTGATGTTAATCGTGAACTTCAAAAAGCAGGCTAAAAAATTATAAAGAAATTTGTCCCTTGAAATTGGTTGTTTCAAGGGACATTTTCTTTGCAAAAATGAAAGGATAAATATTATGGAGCAAAAAATAATTTGTACAAGTTGCGACCGTGAAATTGACAGTGACGAAAGGACGTACACAATTCACGGAGACATCATTTGCGAGGACTGCGCTGATGAGAAAACTGTTATCTGCGACAGGTGCGGGGAACGTATATGGGACAGCGAAAATATGGGTGACGAAAATATTACACTTTGCAATTCCTGTTATGATGATTACTATACAAGCTGCGAGGTTTGCGATGCTGTGATAAACAATGACGACGTGATTTATGATGATGACGACAGACCTTACTGTGAAGAATGCTACAACAAGCATTGCGGGTCTATTCATAATTACAGCTACAAGCCCGAGCCGATATTTTACGGTACGGGCGACAGATTTTTCGGTGTTGAGCTTGAAATTGACAATGGTGGAAAATTAAGCGCTAATGCAGAACGCATATTATCTGCGGGAAATATTTCTGCCGAGCATATTTACATAAAAAATGACGGAAGTCTTGACGACGGTATGGAAATTGTCACCCACCCAATGACATTGAATTATCACATAAACTATATGCCTTGGCGGGAAATCATGCAAGAAGCGGTCAGGCTTGGTTATCATTCTCACCGAACAAATACCTGCGGGCTGCATATTCATGTTGGTAAAAAATCTTTGGGTGATACACAAGAATTGCAGGAGGAACGGATTTCTCGGATATTGTATTTTATCGAACATCATTGGGAAGAACTGCTGAAATTCAGCAGGCGGACGGAATCGCAAATGAACAAGTGGGCGGCGAGGTACGGCTACAAGAATGATCCGTCGGAGATGATCGAACACGCCAAGAAAAGCGGCATTGGTCGGCACAGCTGCGTTAATATCTCAAATTATGATACGATCGAATTTCGTATGTTTCGCGGTACGCTGAAGCTTAACAGTCTGATTGCGGCAATTCAGCTTGTGGATATTATCTGCGAAATGGCTGTCACGTTCAATGATGTGGAAATAAAGTCTATTGGCTGGACGGAATTTGCGGAGAGTATTAATGTGAAAAAATATCCCGAATTGATTACCTATCTGAAAGAACGCAGGCTTTATGTCAACGAGCCTGTGGA
>CAMWVO010000011.1 GCA_947177695.1 uncultured Clostridia bacterium | reverse complement strand
CCGTTTATCCCAAGACGACGCCAATTTAGGCGAGTCATTTAGCATTACGAATCAAAAGAAAATGCTCAAAAGCTATGCTGCCGACAAAGGTTTTGAAAATTGCAGATTTTATGTTGATGACGGTTACAGCGGTGTTGCTTTTGATAATCGCCCCGCATTTAAGGAAATGCTTTCTGAAATTGAAAACGGAAATATTGACGTTGTCATAACAAAGGATTTATCACGCTTTGGCAGAAATTTTCTGCTTGTAGGTCAGTATCTGCAAATAATTTTTCCCGAATACGGAGTTCGTTACATTGCTGTCAATGATAATATTGACACAATTCAAGGCGAAGATGAATTTACCGAATTAAGGTCGCTTTTTAACGAGTGGTTCGTTCGCGACACAAGCAAGAAAATCAAAGCAGTAAAGCTTGCGCAAGCAATGAGGGGCGAACGTGTAAACGGAGCAGTACCTTACGGGTATATCCCCTCTGAGGAAGATAAAAATCATCTTGTCGTTGATGAGAGATATGCTCCTGCTATACGGGATTTATTCAAATATTATGCAGAGGGCAAATCGTTGATTGAGATAATAAGATGTTTCAAAGAGAAGCGTTATCTTACTCCGACTGCGGTTAAAATGCTTCGTTCCAACCCTGAATTTAATATTGAATTAATTTCAGACCCGTATGTCTGGAATAGACGTTCAATAATTGAAATGCTTGAAAATCCTGTTTACCTTGGACATACTTACACGCACCAATCACACAAGGTTTCTTACAAATCAAAAAAAGTAATTGAGTATCCTATTGAGCAACAGTTTGAGTTTTTAAATACACACGAGCCGTTGGTTGATATTGATACTTGGGAAACTGTACAGCGACGTAAAGCTGACAGACCGAAAATGTCAAGACAAAAGGAAATTGACAGCTTTTCGGGATTGTTATTCTGCGGAGATTGCGGAACAAGAATGTCGGTACACCGTGAGAAAAATCGTCCGAGAGTTTTTTACACTTGCGAGGGATATAACTCAAGGCGTGCTAAATCAAATCAGTGTACAACTCATTCTATCAGCAAAAAAATAATTGAAGCTATTGTTCTTGACGATTTAAAAAGGGTCACATCTGAAGCGAAAAATCACAGAGCAGAATTTCTGGAAAAGTGTAAAATCAATTTTTCTGATATTTCTAAGAAATCGCAAGCTTTAAAGAAAAAGGAGCTTGCAAAATCTGAAAAACGTCTTTCTGAAATTAAGAAAATGTTTGTAAGGATTTATGAAGATAATACACTTGGAAAGCTTTCAGATGATGATTATAAACTGCTTTCGGATAATTACAAGACAGAGCAGGCAGGTCTTGAACAAACAATTTCAAGCATAACCGTTGAACTGGAGCAAGCTAAAAGCGGCGAACAAAACATTGAGCGCTTTTTAAAAATTGTGGATAAATACACTGATATTTCAGAATTGACGTTTGATCTGCTTCGTGACTTTATTGACAAAATACTTATTTATGAAAAGGACAAAACCAATAACACACGTAAAATTGAGATTTTCTATAACTTTGTTGGAAATATCTCATAATTTGGAAGTTTAAGTTTTGTACGTTGTGAGTAGTTATATAACAATAGCACGCCGTATTTCTGGCTCAGGGAATTCTGTGAAGAGAACAATTTCCGTTTCTGTGACATTCACTCCCTGCGACACTTCTATGCTTCCGCTCTTATCAACAAGAGCGTGGACGCAGTCGCTGTGTCGGGAGCATTAGAGCACTCGACGATAACAACCACTGCTTCTATCTACTGTCATGTATTCTGGCAGGTTCAGGCGATAGCAGATGAAGCTATCGCTTCGGTGCTTGATTTCCACAAGTCCGTTGATACCAAAGGATATCCCAAAGCTGTATAAAGGACAAGTAAAGGACAGAAGCCTTGCATGGATAAAAAGAAAACTCTGAAACAACGTATTTACGCTGTTTCAGAGAATGTTGAATGGTGACCCGTACTGGAATTGAAATCGTGAGAATAGAAAATTGAATATCCTATTTTCGGACATTCAACTATCTTTAGGTTTGTCATTGGCGTGTTTATGATTGTAATATCCTTTTAGATTTTTGAATGCCTCAAACGTTATATAATCGTCAAGCCCACACTGCAGACACGGGTTTTCAAAGGTTTCCACAAGTCCGAGCTTGTAGGGACACTCGGGGCATGGCGGGGATTTTTTCATTTTAGGTTCACCTCTTTTCAAATAATATAAAATTGGGGAACAAATGCTATCTCAATTAATTTGCTGATTTTATTATATTAGAATAATATATAACCGTAAAGTTATAGTATACTTGGCTGTACAGTATTTGTATAGCATAAGTTATAACTTATAGAATTTTTAAAAACCATTGACAAAAAGCCAAATCTTATGGTATAATATAATCAAAGGAGTTGACGGTTATGGTTATACGTGAAAAATATTTGTCAAAAATCCGTCCTTTTATCGGCAAGGATATTATAAAGGTACTTACAGGAATAAGACGCGGAGGAAAAAGCGTTCTTCTTGAACAGATATGCAGCGAGATAAACAGTCCCAACACAATTTTCCTGAATTTTGAGGATATAGGAAACCGTAATCTTTGCAGCGGGGAAGCTTTGCACGAATACGTTTGTGAAAAAATAGGCAGCAGTACAGAGCAGTTTTATCTGTTCTTTGACGAGATACAGGAGGTCAGCGATTGGGAACGTGTTGTCAATTCTCTGCGTGTAAAATTCAAAGCCGATATTTATATTACAGGCTCAAATTCACGTCTTCTGTCCGGGGAGCTTGCTACCTATATTGCAGGACGGTATATTTCCTTTGTTGTTTATCCGTTTTCCTTTGAGGAATTTGCGTCAGCGGGCAGTTACACATTAGATGATTATATAAAATGCGGAGGTATGCCGTTCCTGTCAAGTATTGACTTTGAACCTGAGTTCAGCAAAAATTACCTGCGGGACGTGTTCAATTCCGTTGTCCTGAAAGATATTGTAAAGCGCAACGCTATCAGAGACGTTGATTTGCTTGAACGCATTATTGCATATGCCCTTGCGAATGTAGGACACAGCTTTTCGGCAACGGGCATATCAAAGTATTTCAAGTCGGAAAACCGTACTGTTGCTCCCGAAACCATACTGAATTATCTTAAAGCCTGCGAGGAAGCCTTTTTGCTGTACCGTCTTAAAAGCTGTGACATCAACGGTAAAAAAATACTCAAGGTCAATGAAAAATATTATGTTGCCGACCACGGTCTGCGCGAGGCTGTTATCGGAGAAAATTTGCAGAATATGGAATTAGTGCTTGAAAATATAGCTGCTGTCGAGCTTTTACGCAGAGGCTATAAGGTCAGCGTAGGACGTGTCGGTGCAAAAGAGGTAGATTTTATCGGAGAAAAAAGCGGTGAAAAGCTGTATGTTCAAGTGTGTTATCTACTGAGCGAGGAATCCACTATAAACCGTGAGTTCGGGTCGCTGTTGGAAATAAGGGACAATTACCCTAAAATAGTGCTGTATAAGGAAGGCTTGTTCAAAGGTAGCTATGAGGGTATTCCCGCTGTAAAAATTGACGATTGGCTTATGGAAAAAGTATAAGGATAAATAAAACGTTACCTGATAGGCTAAGCTGTTACCATTCACATTTTTTCAAATAATATAAAATGGGGGAGCAAACGCTCTCCCATGCAAACCTTGCAGCAACAAGTATGCCGAATACAGCTGCAACAGCTTTAATAGCAGGAGTTTCAAGAGTAAAAATCAATACTACTGCTGAAACAAAGAATACAATGTTGAATATTGTCATGAGTATTGAGTTTTTCGTATTTATATTTGGCTTTTTTTCCGGTGTGCGGCGGTATATAAAACTGCTGAACAAACATTTTATATCAATACGGGAAGGGTCGATTACGTTAAGTGAAATACTTTTTATGCAGCGGCAGTTGTCAAATCCATTTTTTAGTTTATCACATTCGCCCGATATTCCCGTCAGATGAAAGTTATTTTCCAAATCTGCTCCGCAGTTTTTGCAAAATTTTTCGCCATGCTGTACTTCCGTACCGCATTTGTAACAATAATCCATCGATTTTTACCTCCAGTTAAATATTTTATTTGATAGATTATGTCTCACCTTTGCCATCATTTTCATTTTTCCGCTTGTTCAGTATACCCTCAATAAATTCCGCACGGGCAATCTTGGCGCGTTCTTTTCTGTCGGTGGTCTGCTTGGCAAGGTCAGCTATGTATTCCGCACGGTACATTCTCATGGGACACTCTATTTTGTCACCGCGAAAATGTTTGAACAGCTTCAGCATGGCGTCCCTGCCCAGAAGCTCATATAGGTCAAGGTAACAATCGTTAAGAGCGTCCGCTTCGTTTCCCTCAACGGATAATGCCTCATATACTCCCACTTCGTCGAGGTTGTCCAAATCAATATTCATTTTGTTCACTTCCTTTCGATATAATTCTACAAAAAGCGGAAGAATTTATCAATCCTTTTAAAGAACCCGAAAAATCTCCTTTTTTATCTCCATATAAATTATAAAAATTTCCATATATAAAATAAATCTCCCGCCAAGTTGGCAGAAGGTTATTTCATATAATATGGATAACTGTTCCTGTAATTTTTTAAAGGTCGCCCCAAGCGAGCAGCACCATCTGCTGCAAGATCCTCCACAAGATCTGTAACCGGGTCGCCTTTGGACTGGAAATATGCCGCAGTAAACGGCATACCGGATGCGCCGGCGGGATAAATTCCTGCGGTATGGTCAACAAAATAAGTGTCGAAGCCGCTTGCTTTGATCTGCTCTATTGTGAGATTTCTTGTAAGCTGATAAAGGATAGCGGATACTATTTCAAGATGCGCAAGTTCTTCAGTACCGATATCCGTTAGCACGCCCTTTACCTGTGCATAAGGCGCAGCGTAACGCTGGTTCAGATACCGCATGGAAGCCGCAAGCTCACCGTCAGGACCTCCAAGCTGGTCAATTATAGCCTGCGCAAGCTTGGGATTGTTGTTTTTGATATTTACGGGGTACTGTAATTTTTTCTCATAAGCCCACATGATCAGTTCGCGCTCCTTTCCCAAGGCCATGGGTCGTCTACCCAGTTAAAGCGTTCGTTCGTCGAGGACTGCTCGGCGGTTATGGGACCGTATTTGCTTGTATAGGCGTCATAAGCCGCGGTTCTCATTTCGGTGTACTTTTTGAAAAGGTCGAGAGCCTTTCGGTCGGTAGGGTGGGTGTCCAGGTAGAGGTTCAGCTCGTACAGGTAAAAATCGTACATCTGGATAGCGCGCATAAGATTAGTTCCGTTCACGGCACGAGCCCTCCTTTCCGCAGAACGGCAGATCGAGCGAGGGAAACATCGTTCCGCGTTCGAGAGCAATATTTTCGGCGTAGGGGGTCTCCCACTGCTGGAACGGCACATAGCACATTCCTACAGGCGTTTCGGCGGGAAAAGCGGACATACTTCCGTTTCCCGCTGCATTGGTGTTGGTATTCATAGCTTCTCCTTTCCGGTTAAGAAAAACAGTTAACCTGCTTACATTATATGAAACGTGAGAAGCGTTGGTTACGGCCGGTACGCATATGAAAAGCATAATAACGGTCTGTAAAAATAAAACAGCTGCCGATATCCCAATGATACCGACAGCTTAGTTTTGCAGCAATATTCTGCCGCCGCCGACTTAACGGCAAGCGGTATTTTTATACCCGAACGTCAGATGACAGCCTTTCTCACAGCCGCACCGGGAACGCTCTTTTTGGTGATATCCGCGCCGAGACCGCGGAGCTTTTCCTCGAAATTCTCGTAGCCGCGCTCAATGTGGTAGATATCCTCTATTTCGGTAACGCCCTTTGCGGCAAGTCCCGCAATTACCAGCGCCGCGCCCGCTCTCAGGTCGGGAGCGGTAACAGGTGCGCCCATGAGAGAGCCTACTCCCTCGATAACGGCTACCTTGCCGTCCACGGAGATGTCCGCGCCCATTCTGCGAAGCTCGTCAACATATCTGAAACGGTTGTCAAAAATGCCCTCCGTAACAATGCTCGTGCCCTCCGCAAGACACAGCAGCGTGGATATCTGCGGCTGCATATCGGTGGGGAAACCGGGGTGAGGCATTGTCTTGACGCTTGTCTTGACCAGCGGACCGTCCACGGAAATGCGTATGCTTTCGTCAAATTCCTCAACGTTTACGCCGATCTTTTCAAGCTTTGCGGTAATGCTTTCAAGGTGCTTGGGAATAACGTTCTTGATAAGGACGTTTCCGCGCGTAGCCGCCGCAGCCACCATAAATGTACCCGCCTCGATCTGGTCGGGAATAATAGCGTAGGTCGCGCCTTTAAGACGCTTTACGCCGCGTATCTTGATAACGTCGGTACCTGCGCCCATGATATCCGCGCCCATAGAGTTAAGGAAGTTGGCAAGGTCTACTATGTGGGGTTCCTTTGCGGCATTTTCGATAACGGTCATGCCCGTAGCCTTTACAGCTGCAAGCATAGCGTTGATGGTCGCTCCCACCGTTACCATGTCGAAATATATCTGAGTACCGTACAGACCGTCCGAACGAACGTCTATCATGCCGTGGTCGATTGAGCAAGCAGCTCCCAGAGCGGCAAAGGCTTTAAGGTGCTGATCTATGGGACGGTCGCCGAGATAGCAGCCGCCCGGCATGGATACTCTCGCCCTGCCGAATTTGCCGAGAAGCGTTCCGAGGAAATAGTATGAAGCGCGCATATGCTTCGCCATTTCGTAGGGAACGATGGGATCGGTGATGCCCGAAGCGTCTATTTTAACGGTAGTCTTGTCAAGAAAAACAACAGTTGCGCCCATTTCGTAAAGGATACGCAAGCTGATGGAAACGTCGCTGATGTCGGGAATGTTTTCGAGCACGCAAGGCTCGTCCGAAAGGATAACTGCGGGAATAATTGCAGCTACAGCATTCTTAGCGCCGCTGATCTCGACTTCCCCTTCGAGACGGCGGCCGCCCTTTATAATAAATTTTTCCAACTAATATTCTCTCCCAAGCGGTGCAGTGACCGCGTTAATACAGATATTCGCAGCAAATTGCGCACACCTTGCCCCTGTTCGGACGGCGGTATGCGCCGTATAATCCTAATTCACGATAAAAGTGTAGACAAAAATTCTGCGCAAAAATCATATACGCAAATTTTTGCTTGAATTTTTGTACACTTTTTATCGTGAATTAGTATAAGAATTGATCCATTTTTACAGCATTAATATTATACCATAACTGCGGACAAAATAAAAGCTTTTTTCAATGTTTTTTATTACATTTTTTCAGATTTTTTTTTATTTCTTTAGGGCACTTTGCACAAAACAGGTGAAAAAATTGGTTTATTTTAACTTATTTGCTCCGAGATTTTAACCGTTTTGTAAACTAAAACAGGCATGAACTTCCGACAGTTCGCTTCGGAGATATATGCTTCAAACTGATACATAAAAAGTCTCGCGATACAATTTGCGGGGGGAAACTCCGATTCGGACTTTTTACACGATTTATCCCTTTGAAAGCAGGACAACCGTCTCAACATGCCCTGTCCTCGGAAACAGATCAAACGCCCGAGCCCTTTTCACTTCGTACCCGTTCTCCGCAAGATACTTAGCGTCCCGCGCGGCAGTAGCGGGATTGCAGGAAATCATCACTATCCGCTTGGGGGACATTCTCACAAGGCTGTCCAAAGTAAGCTTATCGCAGCCCTTTCTCGGCGGGTCTATCACCGCGACGTCGGGGACAATACCCTCGTCCGCAAGCCTTGCGGCAAGCTCTCCCGAATCCCCGCAGTAAAATTCCGCATTATTGACACCGTTTAATTCTGCATTTCTTTTAGCGTTTTCAATCGCTTCGGGGACAATCTCACAGCCGATAATTTTCCCCGCCTTGTCCGAAAAAGCAAGACCGATAGTACCCGCTCCGCAGTAAAGATCAAGGACGGTCTCGCTGCCCGTAAGTCCCGCGTACTCCATTCCCTGACGGTATAGACGCTCCGCCTGAGCCGTGTTTACCTGATAAAAGGACATGGGCGAAAGTGTGATTTTTTTTCCGCAGAGAATGTCGGTAATTTCTCCGCTGCCGAAAAGCGTGATATTTTCAGTACCCATAATAACGTTGGTGTTTTTCGGATTTACATTCAGGACAACGCTTTTCACGTCCCCGAACTTGTCAGAAAGCTTTTTTGCAATGTCCGCAAAATCTTTAAGCCTGCTCTTGTTTTTCACAACAAAGCAGACCATAATTTCTCCCGAATGAAATCCCCGCCTTATGTAAATGTGACGGAGCACGCCGCTGCCGCTCTCCTCATTGTAGGCGGGTATCTTTTTTTCGTTTGCAAGACCCAAGCATTCCACCGTGATATCGCCGAAAATTTTCGGCTGCAAGCGGCAGTCCGTAAATGGCACGACCCTGTGGCTGCGCTTGGAGTAAAATCCGCAGATAAGTCTGCCGTCCTGTTCTGCAACGGGATACTGCGCCTTATTGCGGTAGAAGTCCTCGTCGCCGCCGCAGATAGTTTCAAAGGGAATATTGTCAAAGCCGCCGAGGCGCAAAAAAGCGTCCCGCACAAGCTTGTCCTTTACAGCAAGCTCGGCGGAATAGCTCATATGGCGGAACGTGCAGCCGCCGCACTTTGCAGACACTGGACAGCCGCTTTCGGCACGGTCGGGAGAGGGTGTGATTATCCTGTCGATAATGCCGTAGGCAAAGCTTTTCGTCACCTTAACGATCTTGCAGGATATCACGTCCCCGACGGCGGTAAGCGGTACAAATACCGCCATGCCGTCCCCGGTGCGCCCCACGCCGTTTCCCTCGGCTGTCATGCCTGTAATTTCAATAGTGAAAATTTCGTTTTTTCTCATTTTCCGTATCTCAGAGTTTTTCTCCGCACTTTGTGCAGAACGTGCTTACCGCGTCGTTTGCCGTACCGCAGAAACGGCATTCCTTGGACTTTCTTGCGTTAACGGAAACGTCCGCTTCCTCAAGCTTGTCGGACAGCTCCTTGATCTCGCCGATAAGCTTTTTCATCTCGCCGGTTTTGTCGTCGCCGCACTCGTGCATATTGTAGCAAACTTTTCCCAGCTCGCAGTATTTTTCCTTGATCTTTCCGCGAAGCTGACCGCGGTCTATCTGGGTCTTGGAGTAGTCGATAGCCTCTCCAGCCTTAGCCGCCGCCTTGTCAAAAACGTCCTTTGCACCCGATACCAGATCGTCAAAATTAAAGCTCATAATAGTTTCCTCCTGTAAAATTTTATTTTTAGAGACGAATTTTTATCCGTCCGTTTTGCCTTTAGTTATTTTCAGAATTTATCGTAAACCACCAGTTCCTCTATAGGTCGAAATTCCGAGTGAAGATTTGAGGGTTCCGCGTCCTCTGCGGGATAACCCATTACCAGAAGCGCAACAGGCTCAATATTGTCGGGAATTTCAAATTCGCACCGCACAGCTTCGGGAATGAAGTGCATTACCCATGTTGTGCCTATGCCAAGCTCCTCCGCTTCGAGCATCATGTGAGTGGTGACAATGCAGGCGTCGGCTACTCCGCAGGTTTTTCCGTCGTATTTGCGCGTCCAGCATTCATTTTTATTGTAGCATACCAGCATTGCCGTGGGCGCGTCAAAATGGCACTTCGTACATTTTTTCAGCTTTTGGATACTTTCATCGCTGTTGATAACAAGAATACGCTGGGGCTGATTATTGCAGCCCGTGGGAGCAAGCATTCCCGCCTTTAGTATCTTATCAATTTTTTCCTGCTCCAAATGCTTATCCGTAAATTTTCTCACGGAGTAACGCTTTTCGGCAAGCTTTAAAAAATCCTCCATTTTGCACCTCTCACATAAATCAATTAATAATTATTACAAAGAGCTTCTGTCTTCCTATTTTCCGAACAGGTCGGAATGCGTTCCCGTTCCGGTCGCGGTAAGGGTCAGCACATCGTCATGGAACTGATATATAACCGCTGCTGATGTCCCCCGCCTCTAAGGCGGCGGGTTCCATCTTTCGGTTCAGTGGGGGATACAATCCCCCACTGAACCTCTTCGGAATTGCTTCGCAATTCCGGCAGCTTGTTAAAGCTGCGCTTGAAGAAGCCAGTCGGGTTCAATGTGACACTCTCTGAAATCTTTCATATCACCGGTCAGCTGATGATCTCTGAAGCTTTGAGGAAGCACCGTTCCCGCCGCAAGAAGTTCAAGGACGTTCGTTAGCTTCGACATATCCTTTCCTCTTTTTTTCATCAGCTTTGCGTCCCTTTTCATTTTGTTTGTAAATTCTATCCTGTACAAGGCTCAGTCCTCCAGCATTGCGTTAACAGCGTCCTCCGCCGTATCGTACGGACCGTTAAGATCAATCCTGTTCCTGCTCTCGTAAATCGCCTGCCGCATTTCCTTTGACGGAGTATTATGCTTTACTTCAAACGGCAGACCGTTATTTTCCAGCGCAGCCGTCAGAAATATTCTTACCGCCGTGGACGTGTCAAAGCCAAGACTTGCAAAAAGTTCGTCTGCCTGTGCCTTGAGTTCGTCTGTGACCCTGATCTGTAAATTTGCCATAACATCTCTCCTTATTGATTTGTACTTATATTGTATTGCAAAATCATTGATTTGTCAATATATTTTGTCATGGCATTGCTGAATTATTTATTACAGAACGGCTCAGATGCCTGCAAAAAACTCGGCTATCCTGTCCTTTTTAGATATCATCTTATCATATCTCGAAATATATTCGTAGGGGAATTTGTAATTGAACAGCCTTTCGATCTTTCCCGTTCCGGTGTTCACAAGCTTTGTGGAACCGCCCGCTCCCACGGCGAGAATAGTCTGCGCCTCCTCCATTATGTAAATGTTGTAGAGGCACTCGTATCCCGCCTTGGCGAAGCCAACGTTTTCAAGATTATCCACCGTATTTTTCTGCCGATAGAGGTAGTAGGGGAGATACCCCTTTTCAAGCAGAACGGTCTGACCCGTCAGTACCATTTCGCTGACAGCCATTCCACGCAGAAAATGTACAAAATCCGAGCCGAAATTTTGCGTATATGGATTTTGGCGAAGGATTTTGTTTTCATTTTCAAAGTGGAATTGCTGTTTTCTGCCGTCAACGCGGCGCTCCTCCTCGGAAAAAAGCTTCGAGGAACGCTTCACCGTCAGGGTGTGAATTGTTATGCTTTCGGGGTCAAGTCCGCAGAGCGTTTCGATAGTCTGCAAAAAGCTTTCGGGCGTATCGGTGGGAAGTCCCGCAATAACGTCCATATTGATGTTGCCGAAGCCAAGCCTGCGGGCTTTGTCAAAGGCGGAAACAACGTCCTTTGCGGTGTGCCGCCTGCCTATGGCTTCAAGCACGGCATCGTTCATTGTCTGGGGATTTACCGAAATTCTCGTCGCTCCGAAATCGCGGATAATTTCAAGCTTTTTTTCGGTAATCGTATCGGAACGTCCTGCTTCTACAGTATATTCACGTATTTTTGAAATGTCAAAGTTTTTTTTCACCGCAGACATTACAGCTTCAAGCTGCTCCGCGGAAAGAGCGGTGGGAGTTCCCCCGCCGATATAAATGGTATCAAGCCGCAGACCCAGTTCCCGGGCTATTTCGGAGGTCTGAGCGATCTCCTCGCAAAGCTTCTTAACATAGTCGGGAAGCAGCTTTTTTGCTCCCGCGGATTCTATGGAATGGCTCACAAACGAACAGTAGCTGCACCGCGACGGACAGAACGGTATCGACACATACAGCGAATAGGAACGCTTGTCCAGAGCCGCAAGAGCGTCAGCCTGGGTCACGGCGGTGCTGTAGGCAAGCTCCAGCTTTTCGTCGGAAACAAAATATTTTTCTTTCAGAGCCGAGAAAATCTCCGCTTTGTCAAGACCGCGGTCAAGAAGCTCGTTTACCTTTTTTACGGGACGTATTCCCGTCAGCAGACCCCACGCGGGCGTAACGCCTTTAAGCTTCTGCATTATAAGGTAAAGCATTTTGCACAGCGCGGCTTCGTCATCTTTGTCGGAAAAATCTCCGCTGCGGGTCTCTTCGAGGCTTTCATTAGTTCCGTCAAGACTTACCGTCACGGACAGAGTATAGCCGTCATTGTTCGGTTCGCGCTTGATAATGCAGAAATCCCCGACTTGGGGGTACTCCTCAAAAAGAAAATCAAACGTAACGATTGGCAGGAACAGCTTTAAAACCGCTTCCGTTTCATATTTAAAACTGTTTCCGATGTAGCATACTGTCATTAATATCTTCCTTTTTCGATGTTTTGTGGTTTTGCGTTAGCAAAATTCCTCACGACAGTGAGGAAAACAAAACTCGCAGTTTAAAAATCGAAGATTTTTAAACTTACTTTCAATAGTCGAACATGTTGCCGTTCATAAACGGATTGCTGTCCCGCTCACGTTTGAGAGTGGACTCCGCGCCGTGTCCCGAAAGCAGTTTGTAGTCCTCATGCTCGCCGCGGTAATCCTCTAAAAGCTTTAAGCTGTCGAACAGGGCTATCTGGTTTCCGTCGGGCATATCCGTCCTGCCGATGGAATTTTTGAACAGGGTATCGCCGCTGAACATAACGTCATCAATCAGATAGCAGACGCTTCCGCTTGTGTGTCCGGGAGTGTGCAGGACTGTAAAGGTCAGCTCGTCAAGCTTCACCGTATCGCCGTCGGAAAGACAGGTCGCACCGCTGTATGGAGTTACGCTTTCCTGGTATCCCGCGAAAAATTCGGTCAGATTTGTGTAGCTGTCGGTAAGCTTTCCCGCGTCCAGCTCGTGGATATAGACCTCCGCGCCCGTCCTCTCCGCGATTTCCGCAAGGGATTCTATGTGGTCGCAGTGACCGTGGGTAAGCAAAATCTTTTTTATCTTCGCGCCGTTTTTCTCAGCCGCGGCAAGTATCCTCTCCGGACCCTCGGGAGCGTCTATCAAAGCGGCGTTCCCCGCTTCGGATATCACCAGATAGCAGTTCACCGCAAATATGCCCTGCGGCGGAATTGTAATAATCTTCATTTAGCGTACTCCTTGTATAGTAATTCTTTTTCTTTGTTAGACAGAATTGTAATAATTACAATCTAATATACTATTAGTATATAAACTCTTTCTCTCGATTTGACAAAATTGTAATAATTGCAAACTAATATACTGTTTGTATATAACTTTCTGGATTTACTTGACCGTTCTGTCCACGCTGATAACGTCGGGTATTTTCTTTATTCTGGCAATGATATTGTTAAGCTGTGAAACTCCCGCGGTGCTTATGGTAACAAAAATACTGCTGTTGCCGTTTTTCAGCTCCTTTACGGAAAGCTCCGAAACGGGAATGTGCATTTCCGCAAGAGTTTTGGATATCTCCGCAAGTATCAGGATATTCTCGCTTGCGGCAATGTCGAGCGTTACCTTGTAGACGGGCGCGCTGTTATGAATGGTATTTTCCGCCCAGTGTACCTCTATCCACCGTTCGGGATCGGCGCCCGTATCCATAGCGTTAAGATAGTTCACGCAGTTTTTGTTGTGTACCGAAACGCCGTGTCCGCGGGTAACAAAGCCGACGATCTCGTCTCCCGGAACGGGATTGCAGCACTTAGAGAACTTGACCAGCACGTTTTCCTCGCCGTCCACCACAACGCCGGTGGAGCTTTTTCTCGGGGTGTAGGTTTTGATCTCGGGTTCGTCCGCGCCGCCGTAAAGCTTTTCATACCTGTCCTTGAGCCGCTGGGTCATGCGGGACAAAATCACGCCTCCGTAGCCTATAGCCGCATAGAAATTCTCCAGCGTGGAGCAGTTGTGACGCTTCATGTCGTCCGCAAGAAATGCCTGCATATCCTCCTCGGGCACGCGTATAAAGTTCCGCTTGAACTCCTTTTCAAGCTCCTCTTTGCCCTTGACAATGTTCTCCTCGCGGCGTTCCTTTTTGAACCACGAGCGTATTTTGGACTTCGCTTCGTTTGTCTTGCATATATCCAGCCAAGCCCTGTTGGGACCGTGGTCGGGGTCTTTGGAAGTGATTATCTCAACGATCTCGCCCGTGGAAAGCTGATAGTCCAGCGAGACAAGCTTGCCGTCCACCTTTGCGCCTTTCATCTTGTTGCCCACCTCGGTGTGGATAGCGTAGGCAAAGTCAATGATATTTGCGCCGCTGGGCAGGGTTATCATGTCCCCTTTCGGGGTAAACGCAAAGGTCTCTTCGGGAGCAAGGTCGCTTTTTATGGTGCGGACGATCTCCTCCACATCGTCGGCGTCCTGCTGAGCCTCGATTATCTGGCGTATCCATGCAAGCCTGTTTTCAAGCTTATCCTTGCCGCTTATGCCCTCCTTGTACTTCCAGTGGGCGGCGATACCGTACTCGGCGGTGTGGTGCATATCCCAAGTCCTTATCTGCACCTCAAAGGGCAGACCCTCCTTGCCGATAACGGTGGTGTGCAGGGACTGGTACATATTGGATTTTGGCGTTGCGATATAGTCCTTGAAGCGGTTTGGGATAGGCGTGAACATATCGTGTATCAGACCCAGCGAGTTATAGCACTCGTTTACGGTATCAACGATAATTCTCACCGCGTATTTGTCGTATATCTGGTCAATGCTCTTGCCCTGCAAAAACGCTTTTTTGTAAATTCCGTAAACGGATTTTACACGTCCGTCTATCTGCGGGGGACGCTGAAAAGTCCCCTCTTTGAAGCGTTCGGTTATCTGCTCCTTTATGGAACGGATAAACGCCTCACGCTCGTCGCTTCTGATACGGAGCATCTGCTCGATCTCGCCGTAAGCGTAGGGGTCAAGGTAGCGGAACGCAAGGTCCTCGATCTCGTCCTTTATGGTACGCATACCCAGCCTGTGGGCGATGGGCGCGTAGATGTTCATAGTTTCAAGTGCGGTGTTCCTCTGTTTATGGGCGGGACGGAAATGCAGCGTCCTCATATTGTGCAGACGGTCGCAGAGCTTAATTATTATTACCCGAATGTCCTGGGACATCGCAAGGAGTATCTTACGCACGTTTTCCGCCTGCTGCTCCTCCTTTGTGAAAAGGGGTATCTTTCCCAGCTTTGTAACGCCGTCCACAAGCATGGCAACGTCCTGACCGAAGCGTTTTTTGACCTCTTCAAGGGTAACGTCTGTATCCTCCACAACGTCGTGGAGCATTGCGGCGCAGATGGTGTCGGTGTCCATGCCAAGCTCCAGCAGGATAAACGAGACCGCCAGCGGGTGAGTGATGTAAGGCTCTCCCGACGAGCGGAACTGGTTCGCGTGAGCTTTTGCGGCAAATTCGTATGCGGAAATAATTTTACTCAGATCGTACTGTTTTTCGTCGTCGAGTATTTTCTGTATCAGCGCGTCTATCGTATAGAACGGCTCGGACTTGTTCAGCATAGTTTTTCCGCTTCTTTCTTTAGTTTTGTTTCAATAAGGGGCTTTGCCCCGTCATTTAACGCGGCAAAGCCGCAGCGAAGCTGCGGTGAGTATTCGGTATGGGGATTGTATCCCCTGCCGAATACGAAAATGGCGCCTGCCTCCTCAGAGGCGGGAGACATCTTTGCCTAAGTTATTGCAAAGCGATCTCAGCTCCGCAAGCAAAGCCGAATCGTCCAGATTTACCTTTTTATCAACGTGCAGGCGGCGAACCGTTCCGCTGTAAGGGTCTGTGCCGATAAGTCCCGTCTCCGCGAAAATATCCAGAGCCAGACGGAACTTGCAGTAATTCATCTCGTCGGGAAGCTTCCGGGACACCTCAAAAAACACCGTGTCCATGTCGGTATCCGCTTCGGGTATCGCCCTATAGACCGCCGCCAGATCGTTCCTGTCGGGAACTATCCTCGTGACTAACGCCTTGTCCGCGCCCTCGCCCCGCTTGTAGCGTTCGTAAGCGTCAAGAGCGGCAAAATATTTTTTCTGGGATATCCCGTTTCTGCGGCAGTCCTCGATACGCAGATTTACCGCGCTCTGACCGCCGTATGTATTTATTTCGGGGTACGCCAGAATATCCAGCATATCCCCTGC
>CAMWVO010000010.1 GCA_947177695.1 uncultured Clostridia bacterium | reverse complement strand
ATAGTTACAGGAGAAAAAAGAGTAAACTTTATAATTAAAAATTTTAATGATGCAAAAAATATTCTTTTTGCAAACAAGCGGTCTAAAAGCATACGAAACGTATATTTGGCAAGTGCGGCAGGAGTATGCGCGGCAATAATTATTTCAATTGCGCTCAGTAATATTTTTATTTTCCCTCCTCTTGCGGTGGGGCTTGCGCTTATTCCCGCATGGTCTGTAAAAATAATGGAGGCGCGGTTTATAAGAAATATTAACGATGAGCTTGAAACGGCTTTGTCCTGCATTACCGCGTCATATATGAGAACAGATAATATCGTTCTTGCTGTGGAGGAGAATATGAATGTGCTCAATCCGCCGGTAAGTCAGGCGTTTATGTTGTTTTATAATGAAAATAAGCTTATTAATTCTAATGTTATATACGGCATAACCAAGTTGAAAAATTCATTTGAAAGCACAATATTTGCGGAATGGTGCGACGCAATGATACAATGTCAGAGCGACAGGACCTTGAAAGCAACATTGTATCCTATTGTGCAGAAATTTACAGATGTGAAAAGAGTTCAGGCGGAGCTTGACACATCAATGATGATACCTATGCAGAATTTTATTATAATGACAGTAACGCTGCTGCTGATGATACCGATAATGGCTTCAATGCAGCCGGGATGGCTTGATATTCTGATAAATACTATCGGAGGGAAAATACTTTTATCACTGACAGTAGTTGTAGTGATTTTTGGGATCAACAAGGCAATTAATCTTTCAAAACCGATCGAATATAAAAAGTAGGTGAAAAGATTTGAATTTAATTTATGAATCTCTGAACAAAATGTCATTTATTCAGATCATTTGTATACTGCTTATGTGCGCGCTGCTGGCGGTCGGAATATATAACATTGCAACGGAGTTCCTGATAATTCCCGACGACAAGGTCCGCAAAACGATTTTGAATTACGGAAAAGGTACGGGAAAACTAAGCTCAGAGGAAATCATAACATTGATTTCTTCCAAAATAGAGCGTTTTATTCGTCTTGATGATAATTACCGAACTGTGCTCCAAAAAAAGCTGACAGCTGCTGAGATTATATATACTCCGGAGTTTTATGTGTCAAGAGCAATTGCGGGAGGAATAACTGCGGCAATATTCGGCGTACCGTTTGCTTTAATATTTTCGCAGTTTATCAGTTGGGTTATAGTAGTTGCTTTGTTTATAATTCTCGGTATTTTTTCATACTTTAAAATGTCCGGAGAAGCTGACGAAATAATAAAAAATAAAACGGAACAAATTGAACCGGAACTTGCATTGTTTGCAAGCACTGTGCAAAAACAGCTGTCCAGCACGACAGATATAATAAAAATTTTTGAAAGCTACCGTAAAATATGCGGCGACGCATTCAGACATGAAATAGATGTTACTATTGCAGATATGAAGACAGGCTCATATGAATCCGCACTTTTAAATCTTGACAACAGAGTGCGTTCCGATTCGCTGTCTCAAATAATACGAGGTTTGATCTCGGTTCTCAAGGGTGACGATCAGCGGTTTTATTTCGATATGCTTGTGCATGATCTTGCCAATTCGGAACGGGAACGGTTAAAGAGGATTTCATTAAAGCGTCCGTCAAAGCTAAATTCGGCGTCTGCTTTAATTCTGATTTGTTTTGTTGTAATTCTTGTGTACATAATCGGATATCAAATTATTATTGAGATAAATGATCTTATGTAAATTGCCTTAAAAATAATTGCTTATAGTGCGATTGTTTTTATATATAAAAATGATTGGAGGTAAGAAATATGACATCTCTTGAAAGCAAGGTCATTCTTTTGGCAATTAAGGCTGAATATTCAGCCGAAAATATCTGTCGAAAGATTGCTGAAAAGATCAGAGAAGATACTGCTGACGGATATATGGATACGCTTATAAAGATCCTTATAGCTGTTGTGCTCGGTGTTGCTCTTCTTGCAGCGCTTAAAACTTTCATACTTGATAAGTTTTTCCCTGAACTTGAACAGCAGATCATGGATATGTTCAGCGGCACAAGCAGCACGACAGGCGGCGGTACCGGAGGCGGTGCTGCAAGTTAATGCAGTATCCGGCATCAGTTATGGCAGCAGCTCTTTGCCGGCTGCTGCTGTAATTTGATAATGTTTTATCGAGGGGACTTTGTTATGAAAAGTAAAACAGCAAATAAAATAAAAAATGCTTTTAGTGACAAAACAGGAGATTTTTATATACAGACGTTAATCGGCATTTTAATATTTATGTTTGTTTTAATGATAGGAATTGCCGTTACGCCAATAATAATAAATAAAATAAGAATAGATTATGCCGCCGATGAAATAGCAAGATATGTTGCATTGACCGGTGATTCAGATATAAGCGCATCGTCCATTCAGCAAATAATCAATACATATAATATTGATTATTCAAATGTTGTTATTGCCGCCGATAAGCCTGAATCGGGCGGCGAAACAAGAATACAATTGGCAGATGGATTTTCTGTAACAGTTAATCAGCCTATGCAGATAAATTTTGGAGGACTTAGTCACAGCTTTACCGTTAATATAATTTCTGTAGCACGCGGCAGAAGCGAAGTATACTGGAAAGCTTTGGACGAACCGTAAGGTATATGATCATGAATATAATTTATTGTTTAAAAAATAAAATCAAGTTAAAATTAATGAATACAAGGGCAAATACAGTCATAGGAAATTTGTTTTTTTTCCTCATTATTATGATAATTATGCTGTCTGTAATGAAAGCTGTAGAACTGTTTGCGATTGTAAAAAATTCAAGAGACAGTTTGGAACGCGCTGTATTGAATGCGGCGGCAGTCAACGAGTATAAGCTGTATAATAATTTTAGAGAGAATATTATAACCGACGAAGCGTTGGCTGATTTTATAACAACACCCGAAATTGTTAAAGTTTTAGGTGACGAGTACGATTTAATTGAAAAGTCAGATGGAATGTACAGATATAAAAGCAATAATTCGGGGTATTATTACAAGCTTACAAATATTACTTTAAATACATCTATTGATTACAACCCTAATGTTAACAGATACCGAATAACTGCGTCGGCTGTTCTGAATATCCCAGTTAATTTTCTTGAATTTAAAGATATGGAATTTAATATTAAGGTGTCATGCGTTTATGTTTCAAAGTTAAACGCTGAAGAGTAAGCTTGCATTTTTAAAGCATTTGCAAAATAAAAAGCATAAAAAGCTGCGATACTGCTTAGTATCGCGGCTTTTTTATGCCTTGCTTAACTTACACGTCCTAAGCCGTGAATTCCGCAGAAACTGTTGCGCTGACGGCGGACTATTCTGCACATCATGCAGACATGACAATGGACAGCATTATGTTTATACTCCTGTTATTTTCCAAAGCACAATAACAAAATATAATGGAAATCATTTTGCGCTCAGAACAGCTTCGGAATACAGTCTGACGCCTTCCGCCGGATTAGGATGTATATGATCGAGAAGATATCTGCGGTCGGGAGCTTTTGACAATGAATTTTTTATATACTCATTTGCATTTATAAATCCGACAGAATTATTTTTGCAGTATTGTTCAAGAGCAAAAGAATATTCGTCATTAAGGGCGGTTTTTTCGTTATAGGACATTGAACAGTACGGGTCTCCGTCGGTAGAATACCATGGCGCTATGAATATGAATTTCGCTGACGGAGATACGGCGGAAAGCTTTTCTTTCAGCCCGTTCATCTCAGAAACATAATCATCGGGTGTCATGGCGCATATACTTTCATCACGGTATCTTACGTCGTTTGTTCCGAGTGCAATAACATAAAGTCCGGCAGCAGGTATATCATCTGTTCTTTGCGTCATGTATGAAACCGTACAGCCGCCTTTTGAATAATTGAATATCTTCTTGTCGGCAAAATACTCCTCCATAGGTTCATACCACGGACACCCTCCGTTCTTAGTACCCTCGGTAACGCTGTCGCCGATAAAGCATACGGAATCGGAACGTTCTATTGCAGACCAAAGCAGACCGTCTCTCATTTCTTCCGTAAGCTCAAGACCTGAGCTTTTGGAGCGGATAAAACCGTTTTCATTGAAATAATATCTTTCCGTAACAGATGTGATATCCATTTCATGTCCGAAAACTACCTTTGTAACAATACCGTTTGAATAAGCGGCACGCTCGATATCGTCGGTAGTAAGCTGCTTCCGAAGCTCTGTGTCGTTCATTATATCATATATCGGAACTGCGCGGAAATTTCCGTCGGCTCTTGCATGAGTATAAAGCGGAACAACGCTTCCTCCAATGACCTGTTTTGTGTCACGGTCGATATACACGTCTACAAGCATACTTGTATCGCCCTGATTATCACGGTAAATGTTTGCGAAATTTCCGGGACAATATGCTGTGAATACATTTTTCCCATTATAGTTCTCTATCAGTACAGGCTCTGCAACATGAGGGTGATCGCCGAGAATAATATCTGCTCCGTTCTCTTTAAAAATATCGAACCATACTTCTTGCTCGCTGTCAGGAGAATTGGAAAACTGGGTACCGATATGCGGAAGAACAATAATAAGATCGGGTGACATGGCTTTTGCGTCCCTGAAATCCTGTTCGACCCTGCCTTTCAGCAGCTCAAACCGCTCGCCCTCTGTGCCTGAAATTACGGATGTAATATAGGAAAGACTGCCGTCGGTCAGTTCGGGATCATAAATATAATTGCTTCCGTATGTATAAGATAATACCGCCATTTTGATTCCGCCGCATTCTGCAATCTTTATATGATCTTTCTGTTTGTCCTCCATGCTTTTATAAGAACCCGTATGTTCAAGACCGATCTTATCAAGAACGTCAAGAGTTCTCAGCGCACCCTGTTCACCTTTGTCCAGAACATGATTATTTGCAGTTGTTACCAGATCGAAGCCTGTATTTTTAACAGCCTCCGCAAAGCTGTCGGGGAAGTTAAGATACAGCTCTTTTCCGTCGTCAAAATTGCTTGAAGAAAAACCGACCTCTTCACCTGCCATAGGTCCTTCAAAAACGCCTATTGCATAATCGGCGGAAGAAATGTACGGCTCAGCATATTCAAATACATCCGTAAAGTCGTATCCTGTTCCGTTATAAGCGCGTTTGACCTGATCCTCAAGGAGTATCAGATCTCCCGAAAAGGTTATTCTGAAAGCATTGTCAAAAGCTTTCTTTTGTTCGGCGGTCATAACAGGATATATTATATCCTCGTCCGTATTGTTTTCGGTTTCATGTTCTTCGGAATATTCGCCCTTTATAAGCTTTTTAAGGTCTTCTGCTTCTATGCCCGAGTAAGCGTCTATAAGGACATTAGCAATAAAAGCTAAGGATACACCCAGGACAGCCAGTTTTGATATATTAAATTTCTTATTATCGTTAGAAGTAAAAATTGCCGTACCCTGACTGAGAAATTTATTTAAGTACTTCGCAATTAAGTCGTTGCCTGAAACAATGCATATCGCGGCAGTTCCCGCCAGAGCCGTAAGAACAGCACAGGCGTCGGACATATCCGTCATATAGTCGCTGAGAAGCAGCGTAAACGGTCTGTGCAGAACGAATATCCACAGTGAATTTCTTCCAAGCATTGTCAGGAAAGGTATTTTTTTATCGGGAGAAAGGCAGCGAAGCGCATATATGGCAAGAAAGGCAATACCATACAAAACGATCCTTCCGAAAGAATATATCGGCTCATCATATCCTTCCATCTGCAATGCGCTGTCAGTAAATGAAAAATAAGAATACGCCTCGGCGGAAAGCAGCAAAACGGCGATTGCCGAAGCGATTCCCACAGCCATTCTGTTAATGTATTTCTTATTTATCAGTTTCTCGCTTTTCTCACGGTCAAGCAGATAACCGTTCATATAGTACGGATAGAAACAGATTATCCTTGCTGCTGCAAAAGTATTGTCTACACTCGGATAAAACCCGACAAACAAAGCAATGACAAAAAGAATGAAGTTTATTTCTTTGAATTTAGCAATACGGTGCGCTGTAAGCCGCCATACGATCAGAGCGATCAGATACCAGTAGGAATACATGGGCATAAGCAGAGAAGTAAATCCGTATATAAATCCCATAATGCTGTTGCATATAAAATACAGAAATATCAGCTTTATAATACTTTCAAAGCTGTGTGAATGCTCGGATCTGCCAAAGAACCCCGAAATGAATACGAATGCAGGCATATGGAACATATAAATGATATCAACGGTTTTATTGATGGTATCGGAATTATCCTGCAATTGAAACAGTATATGAGCAAATACTGTAAGAAGCATTAAAAAGCCTTTGATATTATCCCAATATGCACTTCGTTTTTTTATTGCTGTATTATCCATATTATTTGTTCTCCCCCGTAAATATCACCCGATAACCAAGCTTTGTAAAGTTCTGCTGCTTTGCTTATTATAGCATATCTGATACAAATTCGTCAAGGCAGCTAAAGAAAAGGAAACAAACTGTGTGCAGCATCAAATGAAAAAACTTTCCAGCTTCGGCAGTCAGCAGATACAATACCGTTACATATAACATGATCCCGAAAGATGTGAAAATCAACAAAAACGGCTGTTTTTTTGAACAAAAATGCAGATAATTTTACCTTTTATACAGGATTTTGAAATCTTACGAAAAAAGGGGTTGAAAAATGTGCCAAAGTATATTATAATAATGTATAAGTGAAATTAGACGTCAACGGATAACTGCATATTATCTTAATGAGCGGATATGCTTTGAAAAGCAGTGTGCGGCTGTGCCGGTCAAGGCTGCCGCAGAACGTTCGGGAATTATTATAAGGTGACACCTCTGAAAACTTTGCATGGGAGAAAGCCCGGGTTTTTAGAGGTGTACATAATATCAAAATCGGTATATCGCCATGTATTGAATAAACGAAAGTCCGGAATGGCAGTTCGGAGTTGGCAAGGAGATACAGTATGCATAACATTTTAAAAAATAAAAAGTCATTTTCAAAGGAATACGGCGCTTGGAGGAAAAGAGCGGTTCGTACCGCGATCGGGACGCACATGAGTTGTTTGAAAAAAATCACGGCATTTGCGGTATGTCTTATATTTGTTTTATCCGGTTTTATAACGGTATTTGCCGACGATGTGCAGTCCGGCAACATGACGGTCAAGGCAGGCATTTTCGGCTTTGAAGGCTATCACATGAAGGACGGTGAGGACAGGCTGACGGGCTACGGTATTGAGTTCCTGAACCTCGTTTCCGAATATTCACGGCTGAATTTCCAATACACCGGTTATGACAGGACATGGAGCGAAATGCTTGATATGCTGGAAAACGGCGAGATCGACGTGGTTACCTCTGCCCGCAGGACTCCCGGGCGGGAAGAGCTTTTCGCCTTTTCGCTTCCTATCGGCAGGAACGATACAATTCTCTCAATTCGGGTCAATAACACGCAGATACACCGCGGAGACTATAAGACCTATAACGGAATGACGGTAGGTCAGCTGGAGGGAAGCAGCCAGAACCAAAGCTTAGTGGAATTTGCGGAAGAAAACGGATTTTCTTACAATGTAAAGGAATACGGCAATTCCGATGACCTTGCGGCAGCTCTGCAAAGCGGCGAGGTTGATGCAATACTTTCAAGCGACCTGCGAAAGGCGGAAAACGAAAAGACGCTGGATATCATCGAGGAGGCGGACTTTTACGCTATCGTCAGAAAGGACGATACAGAGCTGCTTAACGAGATAAATTACGCCATCGAGCAGATGGACATAAATGAGGGCGACTGGAAAAATGTGCTGTTTTATCGGTACTACGGTCCTGTCTATTCTTCCGCGCTGTCCTTTAACGAGCGTGAAATGGCATATATCAATCAGGTGATCTCCGGAGAAAAAACCATTACCGTGACCGCTCTCGGCGACAGGGCTCCTTATTCCTTTACTGAGGACGGAGAGTTAAAAGGCATTCTGCCCGATTATTTTGCTTCTGTCATGGAGCTTGCAGGGCTGCCCTACGAGACCGTTATTCCTGAGGACACGGATAATTATTACGCCCTTTCCGGCACGAACGGCGTAAATGTGGTCATCGACAAGCTCAGTCCGGACGATATTGTGGAGGATGCCGTTTACCGCGGCTTCAATACGACTGACTATATGACGGCAAGAATGGCAAGAGTGACCAGGCAGGATTTTCACGGCGATATCAAAACAGTCGCAGTGTCGGATATCCAAGGCAAAGATCTTATTGAACGGGAGCTTTTAGAGGGATATTTCGTCATTAACTGCTCTACGGGCGAGGAGGCTGTACGAGCCGTTCTGGACCGTAAGGCTGATATTGCGTATGTGTACGCCTATACCGCGCAGCTGTTTGTAAACTATGATCCCACCAATTCCCTGCATTACAGTATGCTTACAGGCATGAGCACATCATTCCGTATGTATGTCAGCGAAAACACGGATCATGAGCTGATCACTATACTGAACAAATGTATTAAGCAGATGTCCGATGATACGCTCAATCAGCTGGCTTCAAAATACACCTCCTATACGATCGGCGATATGAGCATTATGCAGTATATGAAGGCAAATCCCGGAATGATGTTCGCGGTGCTGTTTATGGCAGCCCTGACCGTATGCGTTATCCTTACGCTATATCTGCGGGGACAGTGGAACAAAAAGCTGCTGTACGCAACGGAGCAGTCAAACAAGAGGATGGGGGAACAGCTTGCCATTGTTGAAGCGCTGAGCCGCGACTATACAAACGTTTATGCCGTCAGCGAAGAACGCGAAACTGCCCGCGTCATTAAACTGGAGGGCTATGTGACCGAGGGACTGAAAAAGGGTTCGACGGAGGAGCATAGCTATGCTCCAATTCTTGAACATTATATCAGCAGCCGCGTTCACCCCGACGATCAGCAGGAACTCTCTCAGGCTCTTTCACTGGATACGGTCAAGGAGAAGCTGAACGCGGACGAGGAATATATGGGCAGCTACCGCATAATGGACAACGGAGATATACACCATTTTCAATATACATATTTAAAGATCGCAGATAAAGACAGCGGACACGGTGGATTTATCCTTGCGGGATTCCGCAATATTGACGAGGTGATCCGCAAGGAGCAGGAGCAGAAAGAAGTCCTGGCGGAGGCTCTGGCTCAGGCTCAGTATGCAAACAATGCCAAGACAACGTTCCTGAACAATATGTCCCACGATATCCGCACGCCGATGAACGCCATCATCGGATTTACCTCCTTAGCTGTGACACATATCGACAACAAGGAGCAGATACGGAATTATCTGAGCAAGATAATGACGTCGGGCAACCATCTGCTCAGTCTGATAAACGACGTGCTGGACATGAGCCGTATCGAGAGCGGAAAGGTAAAGATCGAGGAGAAGGAGACCAGTCTCCCCGAGATCATGCACGATCTGAAAACCATTGTCCAGTCCGATGTGAAAGCAAAGCAGCTGGAATTTTACATTGATACTCTGGACGTTACAAACGAGATCATCATCTGCGATAAGCTCCGTCTGAACCAGGTGCTTCTGAATATTCTCAGCAATGCAATGAAATATACAAAGCCCGGAGGTATGGTCAGCGTCCGTGTCAGCCAGACATCCGAAGCAGCGGACGGAGCTGCCTCCTATGAGTTCAAGGTCAAGGACACGGGCATAGGTATGAGCAGTGAATTCCTGAAGCACGTTTTCGAGCCTTTCGAGCGGGAACAGACCTCTACCGTAAGTGGTATTCAGGGAACAGGTCTGGGACTTGCCATTACCAAAAACATTGTGGACATGATGGGCGGCACGATCACTGTGGAAAGCGAGACGGGAAAAGGGTCTGAGTTTACCGTTGCATTCCGTTTCAGGGTCGCCGACAGTCCTATGGAATCTCAGCGGCTGGAGCAGCTTGCTGATCTCAGGGCGCTTGTGGTTGACGATGATGTGAATACTTGCGTAAGCGTAAGCAAAATGCTCTCCGCGATCGGTATGCGTCCCGACTGGACGACTCTTGGAAATGAAGCGGTGATCCGCACGGAATTTGCGCTGGAGCAGAACGAGCCTTACAGCGCCTACATCATTGACTGGCTTATGCCTGATATGAACGGCATAGAGCTTGTCCGCCGTATCCGCAGGGTCATCGGAGATATGACCCCGATAATTATACTGACCGCCTACGACTGGTCTGACATCGAGGAGGAAGCGAGAGAAGCGGGCGTGACGGCGTTCTGCTCAAAACCGCTCTTTATGTCGGAACTTCGGAGCGTTCTTGCGGCGCCGTATAGGGAACAGGAAAACAGCGCGGACGAAACAGATGCACCCGAGGAGACGCGCTTTGACGGAATGAGGCTTCTGCTGGTTGAGGATAACGAGCTGAATCAGGAGATCGCGCAGACGATACTGGAGACTGCGGGCTTCGCTATTGATACGGCGGACGACGGAAGCATAGCTGTGGAGCGTATGAAAGAAATGCCCGCGGGTACATACGATCTGATACTGATGGACGTTCAGATGCCTATTATGAACGGCTATCAGGCAACGAGAGCCATACGTGCGCTTGACGACCCCGCAAAGGCGGCGATCCCGATCGTGGCGATGACTGCAAACGCTTTCGATGAGGACAGGAAAGAGGCAATGGATTCGGGAATGAACGGATATGTGCCTAAACCCATAGACATAGAAAAGCTGATGAAAACATTGGAGGAAATTTTAAATTAATCGGCTTTGCCGAAATGCTTTTTCTCATAAAAAGACATGATATACAGCCGTCTGAAGCAATTCGGACGGCTTATATTTTTGCAGTTATCATGTGTATGACCGAAAAATAAATATTGACATTAAAACTTAAAAATTGTATAATGAAAATGGAGTATTGCAATCAGAATATTAAATATTTGGAGTGTGCGGTATGATCGGAAAATATAAAATAATTGCTTTGATGACTTGTCGTATCCATGACAGGGATTGCTATGAATTTATTAATGTTCTTAACAAAAGGTTTTCCGAAACCGACTTCCGCCTTTTTGTGTATAACAGCAGTCCGCGTCTTGATGAGGACGTAAAGGAAAACGACCCTCAGACGTCGGTTTATGAGATGTTTGACGCTTCTTTTACCGACGCTGTTATCGTAGACTCCGAGCATATCGGAAACACCGCTGTCTGCGAAAAAATAATAAACCGCGCTCTGGATATGAAGCTGCCTGTAATTTCGCTGGGAAAAAGCTTTGACGGCTGTATCAATATTTCCTACGAGCACCACGCGGGCATAGAGGACATTGTGGCTCACCTTGCCGATGCGCACGGTATTTCGGATTTCCATATGATAGCGGGAACTAAAGGAAACAGCTTTTCCGACAAAAGAATAGAGGCATTTAAAAAAGCCCTTCAAAAGCGGAATATCACTTTTAACGACGATATGGTAAGCTACGGCGATTTTTGGTCGGAACCTGCGGCAAGGGCTGCCGAAAGGCTTCTGAATGAGGGCAGGCTTCCCAAGGCATTTGTGTGCGCCAACGACCATATGGCAGTCGCGGTATCGGTTTTTCTGCGAAGCCGCGGGATATCGGTACCTGAGGATGTTGCAGTCACGGGCTATGACTGCTTAGATACCGTTTTCAGCTCTTCCCCGACCATTACCTCCGCGTGTATAAGAAAAGAAGCCATATCCGAAAGGATTTGCGGCACTCTTTCCGATGTGTTCGGCGGCGGAAAGCGCGAGGGCGTCGTTAAGGCTTACCCTGAAATAGTGTTCAACGAATCCTGCGGCTGTGAAGCCTCGCGCAGGCTGGACGCGGCATATTTATTCAACGAGCAGACAAATATGTTCAACCGTTTTCAAAATGAAAATATTATCCTTTCCGAAACGGCTGCAAGAATACAAAAGGGCAAAAACTTTGAGGACATAGCTTTTATAATGCACCGCGACAACCTTATGTACGCAATGTGCTGCCTTATAAAGCAGGAGTATACCAACGAATCGGTAAACCCCGAAATTGAAAGCAAGCACGGAGACGGGATTTTCGTTTTGTACGACGGGGATATGATAGAATACAAGAAAACTCTCGGCGAAAAGTTTGCGCCTTACTATATGTCGGGAAAAGATATTGTCCCGTCTCTTGATTATAATCTTAACGAAGGACGCTGTCTGATTTTTACAGCATTGAATTATCTCGGCGTTACGCTGGGATACCTTTGCTTCCATTTCAGCGGTTTTGCAGCAGGAAATTACAGCAAAATACCGCAGACAACGGGTATGCTGAACAACGCGCTTGGCGGTTTTATTAACCAGCGGTATAAGCATTATCTGATGAAAAGTATAGAAAGAATATCGGGAACTGACGTGCTTACGGGACTTTACAACCGCCGCGGCTTCTGCACCGAGTATGACAGACTGCTGGAAAAGTTGAGAGACGAGCCGCTTGCAGTAATAATGTGCGACCTTGACGGACTGAAATACATAAACGATACTTTCGGTCACGAGGAGGGCGACAACGCCATACATACGGCTGCCGCCGCGCTGAAGGACGTCTGTCCCTCGGACGCGATATGCACCCGTTTCGGCGGCGACGAAATGATGGCGGTGTTTCCCTACAAGGAGGACAATACGGACGTCCGCACACTGTTCTGCGAATATCTGGACAGGTACAACGAAAGATCGGGAAAGCCCTACAGCGTTGCCGCAAGCATTGGCATTTACATTACCGCAGACGGAGAGAAGCCCGATTTTGAGGAGCTTGTGAAAAAATCGGACGTTCTTATGTACGAGGAAAAGAAGCGCAGAAAAACTGCCCGCGGCACTTTATAAAAAAGATGGCCCTTATTCAAAATTTTATTCCATAATTAAAGGCAGCATTGTAAATATGCTGCCTTTATCTTTATATTGTATTGCTGCGGACAAAAATTCTTCAAATCACTTTTTGATAGCTGCAAACGCTTCGTCAAGATCGAAGATAATGTCGTCGATATGTTCCGTACCGATGGAAAGCCTGATGGTGTTCGGCTTGATACCCTGCTCCGCAAGCTCCTCGGCGGTAAGCTGTGAATGGGTGGTGGAAGCGGGGTGAATGGCAAGGGACTTAACGTCCGCAACGTTTGCAAGAAGCGAGAACACCTTTAAATTGTCGATAAACTTCTTGGCGTCCGCCTCGGTGCCCTTTATCTCAAAGGTGAAGATAGAGCCGCCGCCGTTGGGGAAATACTTGTCGTAAAGCTTTTTTTGCTCTCCCGAAGCAAGAGAGGGGTGGTTAACGTTTTCCACCTGCGGGTGCTCGGAGAGATATTTCACGATCTTGACTGCGTTCTCCACATGGCGTTCAACGCGCAGGGAAAGGGTCTCAAGCCCCTGCAAGAACATAAACGCGTGGAACGGAGACAGGGTAGCGCCAGTGTCTCTGAGCAGTATGGCGCGTATCTTTGTAACAAACGCCGCCGCTCCCACAGCCTTGGTGAAGCTTATTCCGTGATAGCTGGGGTTGGGTTCGGTAAGTGAGGGGAACTTTCCGCTTGCTTCCCAGTCGAACTTTCCGCTGTCAACGATAACGCCGCCGATGGCAGTACCATGTCCGCCGATAAACTTTGTTGCGGAATGCACCACGATATCCGCGCCGTACTCGATGGGACGTACAAGATAAGGCGTAGCAAAGGTATTGTCGATAACAAGGGGTATCTTGTGCTTATGGGCGATCCCGGCGATCTTTTCAATGTCGATGATGTTGGAATTGGGGTTGCCGAGGGTCTCGATAAAGATAGCCTTGGTATTGTCCTGCACCGCCTTGTCGAACGCGCCCTCCTCGTCGGGATCGACAAAGGTAGCGGTAATGCCGTATTCGGGCAGAGTGTGGGCGAGCAGGTTGTAGGTGCCGCCGTAAATGGTTTTCGCGGCAACGATATGCTCTCCCGCCTTTGCAAGGTTCTGTATCGTGTAGGATATAGCCGCCGCACCCGAAGCTACCGCAAGAGCGGCAACTCCGCCTTCAAGGGAGGCTATCCTGCGTTCAAAAACGTCCTGTGTGGGATTGGTAAGTCTGCCGTAGATATTTCCCGCGTCGGTAAGATTGAACCGTGCCGCCGCGTGCTCGGAATTGTGGAAAACGTAAGAGGACGTTGCGTAGATCGGCACGGCTCTTGCATCGGTAACGGGGTCTGCGGTCTCCTGACCTATGTGAAGCTGTTTGGTCTCAAATCTGAGAGCTCTTTCGTTAAGTTCGCTCATGATAAATTACTCCTTTAAAATTTAGTGTTTATTATATGTAAAATTCTGTTAAAGCAAAGATCTGCACATTCGCGACGATAAGATAACCATAAAGGACCGTCCTTTCATTACATATAAAAGTAATATGTTTTGTATGATTTCATTATACAGCCTGTACCTGAATTTGTCAAGCGGTTTAACAGAAATCGTATATTTTATCAAATAATGCAGTGTGCTTATTGGCTTTCTTGTTGATGTTGTACAAAAAGTCGGGAACAGCAAACTGTCCCCGACTTTAAAAGTACCAATTATTTCAAAGCTTTTTCCTTTTTCTTTCCCGTAAGTCTGAACCGCAGACGGAGGTTGTCCGTAATAAGCGCGATAAATTCGGAATTGGTGGGCTTGCCCTTGCCTACGCTTACGGTATAGCCGAACATTCCATTAAGTACGTCTACGTCTCCTCTGTCCCAAGCGGTTTCGATAGCATGGCGTATGGCTCTCTCAACGCGGGAAGCTGTGGTGTCAAACCGTTCCGCGATGGTGGGATAAAGAAGCTTAGTAATGCTTTCCAGCATTTCCTCGTCGCTGAGGGAAAGTATTATCGCCTCGCGGAGATAGTGGTAGCCTTTTATGTGAGCGGGAATGCCCATCTGGTGAAGAACGTCGGTAACGACTATCTCTATCTGAGCGCTGCCGTCTCCCGCGCCCGAAAGCGAGTCCATGGAAGTCGCCGATATCCTGTTAACAACGCTGAGAAAGCTGTCCGCGTCAAAAGGTTTGAGCATAAAATACGCATTGTATATCGACATTATTTCCTTTTCCATAAACGCGTTTTTATAGAACGAAGCGACTATGAAAAACGGCTTTTTGAGCTGTTCCGAGTTTATCCTGTTGATGATCTCCACAGCGTCGGTCCCCGTCATTACCATATCGCACAGTACAATATCCGGTTCGTAATTCCTTATTTCCTCCGCAAGCGCTCCGCCGTCCGCGCGGCAGATCTTGAACTTGAACCCTGCCATTTCGATGTTCCTGCAAAATGCCTCGCTGTAGTCGCAGTTAGCGTCGCTGATTAAAATTTTCACATTGTTTGCCATGCTGAAGTACCTCCTGTTATTTTTACTTACCATATTTTACCATAAAACTCTTTGAAAATCAATAGCTTTTGACAAAAATTTCCTGTAAAAAATTTGGCAAAAATCTGCAATTTGCACAAAGCTTCGCATATTTTCGTGCTTTGAGGACAAAAATCAAGCGGAAGCGGCAAAATTATCCTTATGGAAAATACAGGGCATAATTTCCGGGCTTTAGGAAAAAGTCCGCCGTATACTATAAAAAATGCCTACAGCAGACTTTATTCTATTTCCTGTTCAAGTTCGTCAAAAACATGGGAAGTGAAAAAATCTATCAGAGATATATCAAGACCGTCGCATAACATTTTAATAGTGGCAATACCGGGGTTTTTGCTCACGCCGTACAGAATATTCTTTACAGTGGACGGCGGCACACCGGATATATACGCAAGCGCGTTTACCGTAATGCCGCGCTCGCCGCAAAGCTCCGTAATTCTTGCGGCTACGGCAGGCTGTATTTTCATACTTACGACCATTTCCCCGCGGGGAATGTCCTCCTTTCCCGTATTATACAGAACCTGTCCTTATAATACTAATTTCTGATTTTCCTATAGACAAAATGTCTATAGGAAGATCCGCCTGAAAGGCGGCAGTCAAAACCTGCGGTTTCGACGAAATAGTATAAGACCGCTGCGGGCAATATGCGGCAGAAGCCTTGCACATACGCTTTTGAAGACAAGTTCATATATGCAGAACAAGCGAAAACAACATTTACGCGTGAATATTCAAAATCGACTATATATAAACTTTATTATAATTATAACCCAGTCAAACAAATATTTTCGCCCATATATAGCTTGCTCCCGCACATACTGTATAATGAATATCAATTGAATATTTCACAAAAATATACAAATTATTAACAACAATTTAAAACTTCTGAAAACTGTTTCAAACTGCTTTTCGGTACTTGCAAAAAGTGTGAATATAATGT
>CAMWVO010000009.1 GCA_947177695.1 uncultured Clostridia bacterium | reverse complement strand
GGTATCCATACCTCATACTGTGCGTTCTGCGGGTCCGGATTTAAGTAAACCTCAACATCGGGAGCGTCGGCATATTCATATCCGGAGGTCGGAAGCCACTCTGTTATGATCCGCTGCTCCAATTCCTGTATTGACTGGTTTGTACCCGTTCCGGAAAAGATTGCCCAAGCAGACGCAGGAACGGTATATTCTTCAAACTCACCGCTTGTTTTTGTACTGGAAACGGCAATAAAATATTTCCATTGTTCTTCATCATTGCAGGCACTCACGCCCAAAAGTCCCATTGGCGGCGTATCCATCATTCCTGCCAATTTCTGTATTGTTCCATTTACAGACGCCTCCTGCCACATCTTAGGCACAACCATAAAGTTATTTTCGATTTCCTTATCAAGCGGTGCAGATACGCCAATAATGCGGAATGCTTCTTTTGTTTCAATTCTATAATTCATTTCTGTCGCTCCTTTCACAGCAATTCTAAACACAATGGGGGAAAAAGATTTCACAGATACGCCCTCGTCTTTCACAGACGAAGGGGCTATCCCATGAAAAGACTGAAACGCTCTATTAAATGCAGTCGGGGAACGGTAGCCGTACTTCTCTGCAATATCAATAATCCGTTCATCTCCCCCCTGCAAGTCTACCGCCGCTAAAGACATTTTTCTTCTTCGGATATACTCTGCCAGAGTGATACCCGCCATATAAGTAAACATCCTCTGATAGTGATAGGTGGAGCAGCAGGCAATCCGCCCAAGCTGTTCATAGTCAATTTCGCCTGTCAAGTGTTCCTCAATATAATTAATGCTTTGATTTAATCTTTCGACCCATTCCATAAGATACCTCCTTATCCGCACATACCGCGCTTTGCAGACATATATTTGACTTTATTATTATAACACATATTCTTTAATTTTTCCTCTCTATCCTTGCACAAAAAAGAGAGGCGGTTATTTAATAATTCTGTTTAATATTTTGTAAGGGACGGTAAATTTCCCGATAATGTTGACCTCGGCTAAAGCCGTATTTTACAGGCAGGGACTGATCGCCTGCCTGAATACGCAAAAACAGCCTGCCGCACATTTGAATGCGGCAGGCTGTTTTTATATATTGTGCGGAGCAGTCAAATCTTTACAGTACTTATGACATTGCCTTTCCGCGGTTTTCAGGTCAATGCCATAAGTACGCTGCCCGACAGGGGCCAGAATTCAGCTGTTCGCAAATCTTAACCCAAAATGCCTCTGCGGTAAGTCTCCGCTTCGCGTTCGAGCTTTTCGGCATCTTTCAAAAGATCGTTCCGCCTGTAACCGGATTCGCTCTCTGCCAGCTCCCGTTTGTTGCGAGCCTGATCCAGAAGCTCTTCCCGCTTCGCATTGCTTGCAAAGTAGTCCTCCGTTGATCTTCTGGCGGCGTCTCTTGTTCTGTCAACCATTTTCTTGCCTTCGGAATTTTCCCATGAAAAATCTACTTTACTTACAGCGTATACTCCTATACCGACCCCGATTGCGAACGGTACAACTATGCGTATAGTTTCCCATAAGTCTTCGCTGTTATTTCTGGGAGTAGTGGATTCCCAGCCCTCGGTCGTGCCGCCGTTTGCAGGTCTGCCCTCGTCGATAGGTCTGCCGTTTTCGTCGTAAACGCGGTAGAAGCCCTCGATCACACAAGGTTCGCCTAAGTATGTAATATAACCCGAAGCGGAATTATCCCTGCGGTATCTTACCTCCTGATGAGATTTAGTGCCGTCGCTGTTGTAACACTCCGTTATTCTGTAGCCTGTTCTGTACGCTCCGTCTTCACAAAGCTGATAGCTGTTGACCTCGTCCATATTCATTTTTACGATAGTATCCCTTTTAGAGCCATCGTTATAAGTACGGTTTTCGTAAGAAATAAAATCTCCGACTTTAACGCCGTCCTTTATACAGCCGTCCTCTCTGTAGCTCACTGTACCAAAGGTTTGAAGCGTTGTATAGTATCCGTCGATATGCCCGTCTTTCCATGTGCCGATCTTGCAGAGGTCTGTAAGCAGTCCGCTCGCTATATCGTTATATGTGGTGTACGCCACATAGTAGCCGTAGCCGTTGGGAACGCCGTTTTCGTCTGTCTGTCCGAAATATTTGCCGTAGCTTCCGTCGTCTTTTTTTGAATTTATATGCTCCGAATATCTTTCGTTATATATTTCCGCGCATCTTTCGGCATATCTTGCTTCATACTCTTCCGTGCCCAGATAGCTTTCCGTATCTCTTTCCGCCTGTGACGCAGCGTCTCTCTCCAACATTTCCTGATAATTTTTTTCCTCCTCCGAGTAGCTTATCCACGGAACGTCCGCATCATCTTCAAGATAACTTACGAACTCTCCGCCGCGTATGCCGCCCACCTCGATGAGCTTGCCTTTCTCGTCTGTTGCGAAATACATCAGAGAGCTTTCGTCGCCGAAATCGCCGTCCACCTCAATGATGTACGGGTCGCCGTCTATACCAATGAGCATCTGCCCATCGCCCGACGGATAATTGCTTGCGCACTCGCCCTTGTAGTGCTTCCATGTGCCGTCGTCGGAAACTTTTTTTATCTCGCCCTGTCCGTACAGTACACCGTGTACCCATTCGCCCTTGTAGTACTCATCATCGCTTACGGTAAGCTCGCCGTAGCCCTCCGGACGGTCGCCTTTCCAATCGCCGGTATATTTACCTTTAGTGCCGTCCGCACTATAGGACTTGTCCGTCACCTGCGTAACGGAAGCGTTTGAATAATTGCCTTGGCATGATGTCAGCGTGGTCAGCGTGACAGCAGCGGCAAGGACAAAAGCTGTTTGTCTTAAAAATTTCATGTTTATACCTCCTTAATAATTCTTAGTAAACTTTATAGCCGGTTTGGAGCTGTTGATTAGCTTTTGCATCAGATGGAAGGTCGATTATTTGGTGAGAACACCATTTGGCGGGTGTAAATGGAGTAAAATCATTACAAGTAGTGTGATTGGTACGTTTAGTTGTATCTGCTGTGTTTACTTCATATTTAGCTGCATAAACAGCATCAATTTCGAGCCAGTGGTTATTGATATATACAGCATTCCATTCGTGATTTATCTCATCTGAACCAATAGTGATAGCAGGGATATCATGAGCGCGGCACATGATAAGAAGAATGTGAGCAAAATCAAAGCAATTGCCTGTTTTGAGATTGTATACGCTATATTTACCTGAGTAATCACCGTAGGAACGGGCACGGGAGTGATTAAGCGTATCAGCCATATAGTTGTCATATGCAATATTTTCGTTTATCCATTCATAGAATACAAACAGTTTGTGTTCTTTAGACCAGCTCTTTTTAACGAGAGTATTGGATAGGTCTATCCAGCGTTGGGTATCGCATCTCCAAGTGCTGCCCTCTGTGCCGTCCGGGAACGGATAGAAAGGATAGTAAATGCCGTCGGTATCGAGACTGTTCTTGGTTGTTATCTTGCCGTCCTTTATCACCTTTGCAAGGCTTGTGCGTTCGTTTCTGTATTCTTTGGCTTTTTCGGCAGTCATAAGCTGCATATTGCAGAGCCATGTTTCATTGCCGTTGACATAGACGTATATCCATGCGTCCTTTTTGCCTGTGAAGCGAACAGTGATACGATAAAGACCGTTCAGGATATTTGAAGTGTTTATTGATTTGTATTCATATCCGATGTTCAGTTTTACTGCTTTGCCGTTGTTCTTGTCCAAGTTTGCTATAACAGCTGATTTGACAGAAGCAGGCTTTTTGGAATAGTCGTAAGCTTTGATATTGACGTTTTGTCCGTCCATATAAGCTGTAATACCGTAGTTTGCCTCGATATCAACGAGTCTGCCGTCAGAGTCGTATCCCGACGACATAACAGTATTGAAATTGTAGAGATAGGGAGTGAGCTTGCTGTCTGTTCCTGCAACTTCTTTTATGGCAGTTTTATAGGCAATATAGCTGTCGTTGTTTACGTCAATTACGGGAAGATTTTTGACTGCCGCGCTTGCCGTGATCTCCGCAAAGGGAAGCACGCCGTCACCGCCTGTTCCCGCGGCAGTCAGAGATAACAAAAATACCAGTAAAAATGATACGAGCCTTTTTTTCATTGTCCGATTTTCCTTTCTGACGGGAAGCCTGTTTATTCGGCGTTTCTGTCGTAAAATTCGGGAGCGATGATGTCAAACAAACCGCCCCATATGCCGTCGCCTAACGCATCATCAACTACATCATATGCGAAGTCTCCAATTGCTTTTTCCGTATCGCTGACACGCTTTCCGTCTCTTATTCTGCCCTCTTCAACGATCTGATTGTTTTTATAGAAAACATATCTGTACGGCTCAACAAAGTCGCCGTCTATTACTTGTCCTGTGTACACAACGCAGTCTGCCCAGAAGCTTTCGTCGGCAAAGTACTTCGTAAATTCTCCCTCGCCGTTCTTTTGAAAGTTTGAAAAACCTCCTTTATATACAGTGCAGTAATAACCAAGCTGTGCGGCATCTTCATCAGTATAATAAGTGGTATATTCTCCGTATCCGTCGTAGCAGCCGTTTTTCCAGTCACCCGAATATACTGACATAAGATTGCCGTTCAAATCTTCTAACCTGAGCTCTCCTTTTCCCTGATATACTCCGAAAAACAGCTCTCCGTTATATGTGTATACACATGTATCATATTTGGTTATCCACCGGCATTGTCCGTTAGGCATACCGTTTGACCAGTTTCCGACTATCTTATCACTGCCTGCCGCACTTTCAAAGCTTCCCTCGCCGTTGGGCAGATTGTTTTCCCAGCCGCCGGTATAGCTTCCCGACATCTCATCTCCCGATGCTGCAACAAATGTATAATCGTGTACCGCCGATTCTGCCTCTGCGGCAGTTCCGTTTACCTGCTGGCTGTCTCCGTTGCAGGCTGTCATTGTTGCAGCCATTGCTGCGGCTGCGATGATCGCTAAAATTTTTTTCATTTTACATTTTCCTTTCTTAATGCTTTTAACATAATACGGTACGACAAAAGTCGCTACAAAATCATTATATCACATCAAAAAAACCTTTTGGTATACAAATTTGTATGACAAAAGGCAACTTTGTTACTTCTTACGAATATCTCATTTATGGATTGACAACGCGTAATATTCTATGATATACTTTTCAATGAATACAGCCGCTGTTTACGTGTGTGACTTGGCGGCAGCATAATCACAAAATAAAAAGAGGTAAAGCAATGATAAGGATCAACGGCAGGACCGTCTGCGAAAACTGCTTTGAAAAAACAGAATCATCTAAATGTCCCTGCTGCGGCTACGACGCGGAGAACAGTGCAGACGATCCTACAATGCTTGCGCCGGGAAGTATTCTTTTCAAAAAGTACATTGTCGGCGGCACTATCGGCAAAGGCGGTTTTGGTATCACATATCTTGCCTACGATACTAAAACAAATAAAAAGGTTGCCGTAAAGGAATATTTTCCGTACAGTATCGCTCGCCGCTCTGCGGGAAGTGCCGTTGTGTCAGTTGCCTCCGAAAGCAATAAAGAAACCTTTGAGCTCGGCGCAGAAAAATTCTACGAGGAAGCGCAGCTCGTTTCAAAATTTAACGGCAACCCCAATATTGTGGAGGTCTACGAGTTTTTCTACGAAAACGACACGGTGTATCTTGCAATGGAGTATCTGCAGGGCTGTACTCTTAAAGAATATATACGCGACAACGGAGTGATAAGCGCGGCTCAGGCTCTGTATATTGCAAACGGCGTATCGAACGCCCTTGCAGAGGCGCACGGCGCGTCTGTTCTGCACAGAGACATTTCGCCCGACAATATAGTCCTTTGCAGCAGCGGAGACGTTAAACTGATAGATTTCGGCGCGGCAAGGCAGGTGATCGCCGAATATTCACAAAGCTTTTCGGTTATCCTGAAGCACGGCTTTGCTCCGCTTGAGCAATATAACTCAAAGGGAAATCAGGGGCCCTGGACGGATATTTATTCGCTGGGCGCAACGCTGTATTTTGCGCTTACGGGCGATATTCCGGAAGACCCTATGATACGCTTTGACAATGACGATACTTTCAAGGAAAATCGGTTCGGGATAGAGCCGGGTCTGTGGACTGTTATTTCCAAAGCGACAGATATGAAAGCGGAAAACAGATACAGGGACGCTCACGAAATGCAGGCAGATTTGAACAAGATAGGATTAAAGCCCGAACCGATAGTTATTTCGGCAAAGAAATCTGCCGAACAAAAATTAGCTAAAAACACCGTTTCTCAAAGCTACAGGCAGAACATCAGCTTTTCGGCGGAGCAGAACACCAAGAGCTTTTTCGGCAGGCATAAGTCTGTGATAATCGCAGCCTGCGCGCTGGCCGCTGTTTCGGCAGCGGTAATAGTGCCGGTTTCCCTGAACAGGGGCGGCACGAATAACGCAATAGACGCTTACGCTCCCGGAGCCGACAGCTCGGATACTTCGGAAAGCATGGAAAGTACCGAAGCTTCCTCCTCACAGCCTGATGAAGATGACGGCTCCGATAAGGGGTATGTACCGCAGTATGTGGCGTCTTCTATTAATGATTATAAATCAAAGGTGCTTTACAACACTCTTGATGATGAGGAAAAAGAGCTTTTCGACATAATATACAGCGGAATAGAAAAAACTGATATAAACATCAATGTACCCGATCTTAAATATACCGGCGAGCATACAGATAAAATATACAACAAATTATTGTTCGACAATCCGCAGCTTTGCTATGCAAATACCATCGAATACACCTATAATGATATCAACAAAAATATGATATGTGACCCTGATGAATATATTTTCAAGATTTCCCCTCGGTACATTGATTCCGATAATTCTGTAACGGAATATCAATTGTTCGTAAATCTGATATCTTCCTACGACCCTGAGGTCAGCCAAGCGGATAATCTTGCTCTGATCCACGATAAAATGTCTTCTTTAGTAAAGCGGATTGCTGAAAGAGAGCCTAACGAAGCATACAGCACCGCATACTACTTTCTTAATAATTTATTCGCCGATGATATCGCCTGTGCCCAGACATTCTGCTATGCCGCGCAGGCATTGGATTTTCCAAGTTATGTTGTTTCGGGAACATTCAACGGAGAGCCCCGCGCATGGTGCAGAATAAAGCTTGACGGAACATGGTATAACGTTGATTTTTACGCTGACATGACCATAAAGTCAGCCGTTACGGAGCTTGAAGTAGACAACGGCAAGCGCCGCCGCTTCCGCACTTTTTTCCTTGTAAACGACGATTTCATAAGAAAATACGGGTACGTTCCCGATGAGGACTATGCGTTTATCTTCGATGAAGAATATGCGGCAAATTCGCCCGAAAGCAACTACTATCTCCAGCGGGACGGTCAGAACGCTTTTTACATCGACCCCGACGGCGCATATGATTTTCTCCTTGAAGAGTCAGCAAAGAATTATAACGAGGAAACTGATAAAACCTCATGCTATGTAATGCCTTTGGAGGCGGAAGGATTGTACAAAAGGCTGGACGGACAATTCCTTTCTGATCTTGAAGAAAAATACGGGATAACACCCTCCGAGTTTGAGATAAAATATTACCCCGATGAATTTGTTATTGTCATGTCATAATGATGCCGCAAAAAGGAAAAGACCTCCTCCTACACGTTTCGGAGAGGTCTTTTATTGTTGGCATTTTATTATTACAGCGCGCCGTCCCAGATAAAATCTACCGCGTCAAAATACTCCATATGATGCTTTACCGCGTAAAAAACTCTTGCGTCAATGACATTCCGCACGTACAGAGGAGATTTTCCTGCCAGACGAAGCAGGTAGTCTATCTGCTCCACGTTCAGACCAAGCATTATCGAGATCTGTATCAGGCAGTTCCGCGTGGGCGTGCGCGTCCCGTTGAGGATCAGATAGCCGTAATTACGGTCAATATTCAGCTTTCGTATAACGTTCGCTTTAGTCATTTTTTTATCGGATATGTATTTGTTTATCAGAACATGAAGCTCCGGCGGAGCATTATCCCTGATCATTTCTTCGTTGAAATCATTAAGTCTGTTTAATTTTTCTTCAATATCCTTTGTCAGCACAAAAATCCCCCCTGTGTGCTATAAATAAAAATACAGATCCGTTTTTGAGATAATTTATAACATTATACCATATAATGACGAAAAAAACAAGATATATCATTAAAAATACCGTACAGCACCGGAGGCACCCTTTTTATAGCTGTCATAATATTATCATGCGGTTTTGCCGCTTGCCGTTGATAAATATGATAATTTGCGGTATGGATTTTTTATTCTTACAAACAAAACCCGACTGCGCACAACAATGCACAGTCGGGTTTATGATCCGCTGTATTTGTCTGTTTAACGATATTTTGAAAAATTATGTATCGCTGTCAGCCTAAAGGCTGAGCCTTTACCCTTGCCGCCATCTGTAACGATAGCAGCAAATTTCGTTTCCGAGACAAAAATTTAGTTTTGGAAAAAAGCTTGCACGAAAGGCTGAGCCTTTATGCCTGCCGCCATCTATAGTGACAGCGGCACAATTTTATTCCCGAGACGAAAATTCAGTTTTGGCAAAAAGCTTGCACAAATCGGACGGATTTTGAATTTACTGTTTATGATCAGCCCTCGGCAACCTTAGCCTGAAGCTCATCGTTTACTTCGCCTACCAGCATGATGATGGTGTCAGCGATGGACTCTCTTGTAGTAGCCCAGTCTGTGCCGTGGAATGCAGCTCTTGTACCTACGTCTGATCCGCCGTCGGTTGTGTAGGAAGCGATATCGGTAGAGCAGCCGGGAGCAAGGTCAACAACAGGGTTTTCCTTAGCAAGACCGTTGATCTCCTCAAGTCTGTTAACAAGATCCTCGGACCACTGTGCGTCTTCCATTCTCTTCTGACGGAAGATCTCTCTTGCAGCTTCGTCGCTTCCGGCAAGGATAGTACACTCAGCAAAGCGTGCAACACCCTCGGGATTGGCAGCGCCCTTACAGAGAACATAACCCTCCAGAGCTGCGGGCTGATAAGCTTTATCGGAATCCGCAGGATTAGGTATAGGAGCGAGTCCAAGATTCTCCGGCGGGATCTGATGAGTCCATGTAGCCGGGTCGCCCTCAGCTTCCCATGAACCGCCGATCCAGAACAGCTGTCTGCCTTCGCCCATCATTGCAGGCTGAATAGCCCAGTTGAACTGCTCAAGAGGCAGAACAAGTCCGTTGTTGTAGAGATCGTACTGGAAGTTCATAGCTTTTTCCATAGTCGCATCGTTCAGGTTGCAGACAAGCTGACCGTCAACGGACTGAACAACGGGAACGCCTGCCGAATAAAGCAGAGCTGCTTCGTTGTACCAGTTATCAAGACCCCACTGGTCGTTCTCTTCGTCAACAAAGTCCTGGAGCATATTCTTGAAGCTGTCCCAGTTCCACTCGCCGGACTTGTAGAGATCCCAAGGATCGTCAAGACCGTTTGCTTCGATAGTAGCGGTGTTATAGTATACGAAATACTGTGCGATAGTGTTAGTAACAAACATGAAGTGCTTGTCGCCGAACTTGTAGGTATCCATAGCTGTTTTGGTGTTCTGCCAGATAGCGTCGTTGATGTCGATGTACTGGTCTACGGACTGGAACATTCCGCTTACGATACCCTTAGGCAGGTTGCCCGTATCGGAAGCGTAGAAGTCGATGCCCTCGCCGCCGAGAACGTATGTAGAAAGATCGTTGTAGCGGTTTTCCCATGTGGTCTGATACCACTTGATGGAGCCGCCGTACTTTCTCTCGAACAGTTCAAGCTCAACCTTTTTGGACGCGCCGTTTCCGCTGGGGTTGATGTCATAGTGAGCAAACCATTTGATCTCCTTGTTTGCAAGCTCTACGTCCTGAAGCTGGGACATAGCATTGCTGAGAGAGTCTGCCTGTTCCTCGTTAAGCTCGTTTTCATTCTTGGCTACTGTAACCGCGGTAGTAGTTTCGGCAGTTGTGGTTGCGGTATCTTCAGCTGCGCCGTTGCCACCGTTGCCGCCGTTGTTTCCGGAAGTACCCTCGTCACTTGAGCAGGCAGCCATTGCGCCTGTCATGGAAAGAGCGAGAAGTCCTGCCAGTATTTTCTTTGCATTCTTCATATATAACCTCCTCCTGAAGCTCACATCGCATAGGACGCGTCTTCAACTGTAATAATTATACCAGAAAAAACGTAATTTTTCAAGAGACAATTTACAGATATACTCTCACTTGTCTTGTGCATTTTTGCTAAAAAAAGCTTACGAAAACCTTTAAGTTACCTAACATTCCCAAGAAGTTCCTCATAAACGGCAATTGCTTTCCATTATATGGAAAGCAATTGTAATAAAATGTAATACTAATTTCGTCAAAATCTATGGTTTTGACGAAATTAGTATTGAACGGCTTTCTCGGCGGCTTCGCCGCCACCGCCGTGCATAGCACGGCGAAATCAGCTTATAGACAAAGTCTATAAGCTGATAAAGAAATGGTATAAAATTACTGCTTAACAAAATGAACGACCTTGGAAGTGAAATCGCCGTCAAGCTTTACAAAAACGCCCGCGTTCATCAGCGCGCAGCCTGTCAGTATCTCTCCCGTCTCCATATTTTTATAGAGCGACTTCGGGTCGAGACCTTTCAGCTTGATGCGTCTGTTGCGGTAATTTGGTCTGCCAAGAACCTGAACGAACGTGAACACCGCCTCGGACTTGTCCTTTGCAACGAATATCCAAGCATCCCATGTGTTGTCCTCAAAAACGTTTCCTATGCGGTACTGGTCGCCTGTGCGGACTATCGGATTGTACTTGTTGAACTGCTCTATCTGGGCGGGGATAGCGTCCCTGTCCTGCTGAGGTATCCTTGTAACGTCAAGCTCGTAGCCGAACGTACCCACCATTGCAACGTTTCCTCTTGTTGCAAACGGCGTGGAACGTCCCACTGTGTGGTTGGGACAGTCGGAAACGTGGGCTCCCATTGCGGAAGCGGGATAGCATATTGAAGTGCCGTGCTGTATCTTCAGACGTTCGATAGCGTCGGTATCGTCGCTGCACCAGATCTGGGGCGAGTAGTAGAGCATACCCGGGTCAAACCGCGCGCCGCCGCCCGAACAGTTCTCCAGCAGAATGTGCGGGTAATCGGTGGTAAGCCTGTTCATCAGGTCGTAAACGCCGAGGACGTATCTGTGCCAAAGCTCCCTCTGACGGTTTTTCGGCAGGGAAGTCGAACCCACCTCTGTAAGCTGACGGTTCATGTCCCACTTGATGTACTCGATATTCGCGCTGTCAAGGACGGCTTTCATCATGCCGTAAACATAGTCGCGGACTTCCTTGTTTGAGTAGTCAAGAACGTACTGCTCGCGGGACATTGTAAGCTCCCGTCCCCGAACCTGTATAGCCCATTCGGGGTGCTTTTTGTAAAGCTCGCTGTCGGGGGAGATCATTTCGGGTTCAAACCAAATGCCGAACTTCATGCCAAGCTTGTTTACCTCGTCAACAAGGTACTTCAAGCCGCCGTTAAGCTTCTTTTCGTAGACAAACCAGTCGCCGAGAGAGCTGTTGTCCGAGTCTCTGTGACCGAACCAGCCGTCGTCCATAACAAGCATTTCAATGCCGAGCTTTGAGGCTTCCTTTGCAATGCCGATAAGCTTGTCGGTATCGAAGTTAAAGTAGGTAGCCTCCCAGTTGTTGATAAGTATGGGACGGCGTTTATCTTTGTACTCGCCGCGGATAAGGTGCTGACGGTACAGGTCGTGGAAGGTGCGGGACATTTTTCCGATACCCTCGTCAGAATATACCATAACGACCTCGGGAGCGACAAATTCTTCGCCAGCTTCAAGAAGCCAGTTAAAGTCAAAGTGATTGATACCCATTACCGTGCGGGTGTACTTGTGCTGTGTTACCTCCGCCTGAGCGAAAAAGTTTCCGCTGTAAACAAAGTTGAAGCCATATGCCTCGCCGCAGTCCTCGTCGGCACTGTGGGAAACAAGTGCAATAAAGGGGTTGTTCTGGTGGGAGGACTCGCCCTTTACCGAGTCTATGCCCTGCTTGCCGTGGTGAAGCTTTGAACGCTCGATAACACGCTCTCTCGCCCAGCTTCCGTTGAGAGTGATAAGGTCGTAGCCGTCGTTGTCAAAGTCCACGCACATTGACAGTACACGCTTTACGTTAAGCGGAGCTTTTCCCGTATTTTTCAGACGGACGCTTCTCGTAACAACGTCTAAATCGTTAAACACCGTGTACACCAGTACAGCTTCAAGACCAGTGTGCTTGTCTATGCAGGTGATTTCAAGAGTTTCAGCCTCGTTTTCGTTTGCAAAGGTAGCGGGAAGTCCATCCAGAGCGGGCTTGCCCTTATAGACCTTGTGGGACTGATATCGCAGATCTGTGGTGGTCATGCCCTCGTCGTCTGTTACCATAAGGCAGGGCTCGCGGTAATCGCCCGTACCGTGGCAGGGATACTCAAAAGCGGCGGAGTCCATGAACGTACCCTTGTCCCGCATATTGGTTTTGGGTACCCAGGGGTTTTCCTCCAGACGGAGCAGATATGTAAGGTCGTCCCCGCAGATTTTCTTTCCGAAATAGCCGTGGACAAGATAGCCGTCGTCGATAACTCCGAAAACGTAGCTTGTGTTAAGAGCGTCAAGCTGAAACATTTTTATGTCCTCGGTAAAGGTGATGTTGTCGTTTATCTGCCACGCCCATCTTTTGTACTCTTTGTGATATTCGCTGATTTTAATACCCATCGTAAACAAATCCTCTCTTAAATTATAAATGATATATAATATTTTTTAACTGACAAATCATATTTCCCAGCGCCGTTCACAGCTTCGTCAGACAGTCGATTATACCGTCCTCCGCACTGCGATAGTAAACTATATCGGCAATCGTGTTTTTTGTCTCGGAAATCCCTGTTTCTATTTCGTCGGCAGAACACTCTATGCCAAGCGAACGCTTTAAACTGTACTCCAGCCACTCCAGTCTGCCGCAGTTTGCGTCATAAAGAGTTTTCCAGTCGTCGGGGAGCTGACCTCCCGCATTGGCATATGAACGTACAAACGCTCTGAGCAAATCAAAGTCAACCGCCTTATCTCCTGTTCCCGACCAGCACAGTGCCGTCTCAAGCAATTCCATGAACGGATTTGAAAGCGAAAGACATTCCAGATCAATAATACGGAACTCATCACCCGACCACAGCACGTTTTTGCAGTCCATATCGTTATGGCAGACAGCTGTTGCCGGCGGAAGCTTTTTTACCGCGGCGTTTCCTTTTTCCTGCATTTCGTAAAGCAAAGAAGCGTTTTCCCTGACCAAGCTGTAAAGCCCGCGGTTTTTATCCGCAAGCAGACCGAGATAAAAATTCCAGTCAATGTGTATGCCGTCACGGCTTTTGAAATTCTCCAGCCTGTCAAAAGCGTGTATTTTGGCAAGAGCGCCGCCCATTGCAGCGCAGCGGCTTTCCGTTACTTCGCTGCTTTTCAGGGATTTCCCGCCGTACCATTCGTAAAGATAGAAAAACTGTCCGTTCAGTTCCTGCATTTTTCTGCCGCCGAATCTCAAAGCAGGAATGATCGGGACGCTGCTCTGCTCCAGCATTGCTTCCAGCTTTTCGGCGGTGCGGTAATTTTCGTGAGCGGTTTCCCGCTTCATGATAAACGGATTAAGCAGCTTGACCGCATATTTTCCCTTATCGGTAAACAGGGAATACATCTTGTGCAGAAATCCGCCTTTAAGCGGAACGGGTTCATATTCAAGCGTACCCAGACCGCATTGCAGGCATATTTTTTGAAGCAATTCAGTATCATGACATTTTATAGCAGCCATAGATTTTTACCTCCGTGTACTGTCACGCCAATGTCAAGCCGTTTGAATCCTTGAAATAAAACTGCACACGTCCCTGACTTTGAGCGGTATAGCCAAGTACCGCGCTTCTTTTGGCAGTGTCGTACTCCACAACGGCGGTCTGCTTTCCCACTGTGCCCGACGGTCTCTCCGTCTGCAATATGTATGCGGGCATAACAGAATTTTCTGTAGTTTCATAAATTCTTTGCAGAGAAATAATTTTCAGTTTTCTGCCGTTAAGAGTTACGGTAATATCTTCCGCCTCCAGTTCGGGGGATATATCTGTCACCGTACTGCTTTGACCGTTTATCTCGACCTCATACTCTGATTTCTTTCCTAAAATCATAGGTCTGAACCAGAAAAACAAAGTCTGTCCTCCGCCGTTATTGCACCATGCCGACAGGGAGTAAACCTCGCCGTTGCCGATTTTAAAATCAATTTCCTCGTCTCCGTCGATAAGCATATGCCAGCACCAGCTTTCAAGGCTTGTCTTGCCGTAGCTTTCGTCGTCTATAAAGAACGAGTTGTAACAGCCTTTGGGAACTACCGCCGAGTATTCGCCGTTTTTGTCGCTCCATACGCCTATTGATATATCCTTATCAAAGCCGACTCTTTGCATCTGTACCAGTGCGGGAAAAGGCTTGCCGTCAAAATCGGTTATTTCTCCGTACAGCCTTGCGTACTCGCATTTTACCGTTTCGGCATAATGCTTTCCGCCTGTTTCGGTTTCAACGCTTATTTTGTCGGGAAGTCCCGATATATTTTCAGCCAAAGCTTTAAGAGTGACTGTGCTGTCCGTACATCTTGCCTCATATGTTTCGTATGCTTCATTACAGCTTTTTATCGTAAATTCGCCTTGGTAAAGCTGCTTTCCGTCCAATTCTGCCGTGACTTTTACTGTAAAAGGATATGTAATTTCGTCAACCTCCGCATAAACTCCGAAGCAGGTTTTGGGAACAAACACCTCGGGCTGTAATACCTCGGAAGCGCCCTGTTTGTTTTCAAACCACCATGCGTCGATTTTCATAGAATATCACGCCCCTTGAAAGTTGGAAAAATTATCAATTGTTATTACCCGCGCGTCTGCCGAGAAGCTTTTTGACCGTACTCATCACCGCCCCGAAGTTAAGCGCGGTCACAAGCAGGAAAATAAGTATCAGCCACAGATATGTAAGCTTAGGCTCGGCAATGGCAATGTAAGCCATGCCTCCCACCATAACGGTGTTGATAATGGTTCTGATATGGTAAGCCTTAAACTCGATAAGCCTTGTAACGTCAAAAATACGTATGCCGAAGCAAGCCGCGTAGGATACAGCCGTTGCCACCGCAGCGCCGTATGCGCCGTATTCGGGTATCATCAGGAAGTTGAGTATCAGGTTTGTCAACGCCGCTATAACGCTTGTCAGCATTGAGTTCATTGACTTTTTCGTTACATTGTAGACGCTTGACGTGAACTGGCAAAGACACTGGAATATCATGGCAATTACCAGTATCGGCGTGTAGTGGTATGAGAAAATAAAGTTCTTTTCGGGATCGTTGTCCACAAGCAGATACGTCAGCGGCTTGACAAGCATGATAACTCCCGCCGCGGCTATCATAAGCAGGGAACTGTAAGCTCCGTAGATTTTGGTGTAGAATTTGGACAGACCGCTGTCGTTCCTGTTCTCAATAGCGGACATCTGCCACGCCTGATAAAAAAGCGTTGTGAACATCATCAGCAGGGACGGTATCTTATAAGCAACGCTGTAGACGCCGTTCACTCCTCCTCCGCAAAGGCTTTTGACGAACCATCTGTCCGAGGCGGAGGTTATCCACCACATAACATACGCGGGAATAAGGGGTGCGGAATATTTTATCATATCCGTGAAAAGCTTCTTGTTAAAGTAGGTGATGTCAAGGTATTTGTGCAGACCAGCCATAACGGTAAGTCCCGTAAAGGAAAGCGCGTCTGACAGGATTATCGACAGCACGTACCCCGTTACTCCCATATCAAAGCAGACGAGAAAGATCACGTTGAATATCACTATCGTAAGCGCGGAGACTATGCCGTCCAGAGCAAACAGTTTTACATAGCCCTTTGCCCGCACAAAATTTGAAGCTATCTGACGGAAGCAGGAGCAGTAGCAGCATACATATAGTATAAAGCTGTATTGATTATACGTTTCGAATAAATTGAAGAGCGGCATGGCAAGGGTAAGCACGCCCATTCCCATAAGAGTGGAGCAGAGGGCGACGGTGTAGACCTGCCGTCCGTCGATTTTTTTCTCCATGCCGAAACGGATTATCGCGTCCGCCATGCTGAGGGTCACTATGGGGTACAGAACGTTTACCGTCTGGATAAGTATGTCAGCCATGCCGTACTGTTCGTCGGTCATACAGCCCGTATAGAGCCGCATCAATATAAAGCTCAGGAATTTCGCCCCGAAGTTTCCGATAGCGAAGATCAGGGTGTTTCCCGCTAATTTCTGATATTTATTCATGTTGAAAATTACTCCGTGTAATTTTATTTGCAGTAATTACTATTAGTCATACATCAATATATTTTTTGCTGTCTCTGTTGAGTATCTCCAGAGCAATGCGGACGAGAGCTACTCCTCCGAAAGCTACGGCAGCAAGCCACAGAGTGCGCCATAAGGTTTTCATTAAAATCACCGCCTAATTCCAGAATTTGCCGTGAAAAGCATACTATACATAATTATTATATCACATATTTTGCAGAAATGGAATAGAGTTTTGAAAAAAATAACGGAAATCAATTTGGAACGGTAAATTTTGATTTAACGCACTAACTAAAAGTCCCCGCGCGGCGAAGCCACTATGGAAAAGTTTCGCCCGCCTTTTCAAAGGCGGCAGAAGTCCAGAGGGCGGAG
>CAMWVO010000008.1 GCA_947177695.1 uncultured Clostridia bacterium | reverse complement strand
ACCCACGTCTGCGGCGTGTGCAAGGGTACGGTTAAAAATTCCGTTGGCGCGGGAGATTCAATGGTCGCGGGATTTGTTGCAGGCTCGGAGCAGGGCGATTACGAATACGCCTTGAAGCTGGGAACAGCGGCGGGCGGCGCAACGGCTTTCTCGGACGGTCTTGCGGAAAAAGCTTTGATAGACGAACTTCTTAAACAGCTTTAATTAAAATAAAATTTGATAGGAGGTATTTTTTATGCGCATAGTTGATTTACTGAAAAAGGAAAGTATCCAATTGAATGCCGCTCCGAAAAGCAAAGCCGAAGCAATTGATATGCTTGTGGACTTGCAGGTAAATGGCGGAAACATCTCCGACAGGGAGGAATACAAAAAGGGTATCGTCGCCCGCGAGGAGCATGGCTCAACGGCTGTGGGCGAGGGAATTGCAATTCCTCACGCAAAAAATAAGGGCGTTAAGGCTCCCTCTCTTGCGGCAATGACCGTCCCCGACGGCGTTGACTACGAGGCTCTGGACGACGAGCCGTCCAATATCCTGTTTATGATTGCTGCTCCCGAGGGCGGCAGCGACGTTCATCTTGACGTACTTGCGCGTCTTATGACGGTTCTGATGGACGAGGATTTCCGTGCAAAGCTCCTTGCCGCAAAGGACAAGGACGATTTCCTGAAAATCATCGACGATATGGAATCTGAAAAATATCCCGACGAGCCGCAGGAAAAAGCAAGCGCAGATGACGGTACTATCAAGGTGCTTGCAGTAACAGCCTGTCCCACGGGTATTGCTCACACTTACATGGCTGCGGAGGCTCTTGAAAAGGCGGGCAAAAAGCTTGGCATTTCAATTAAGGTTGAGACCAACGGTTCTGGCGGCGCGAAAAATATACTTACCAAAGCCGAAATTGACGCTTGCGACGGAATTATAGTTGCCGCGGACAAAAACGTTGAAATGGCTCGCTTCGACGGCAAAAAGGTTATAATCACAAAGGTGTCGGACGGAATAAAAATTCCCGAAGAGCTTATAAACCGCGCCCGAGCGGGAGACGCTCCCGTTTATCATCACACAGGCGCAAAGGCGGCAGAGTCCTCCGATGACGGCGAAAGCTTCGGCAGAAAAATTTACAAGCACCTTATGAACGGCGTTTCAAATATGCTTCCGTTCACGGTTGCGGGCGGTATCTTCATTGCGCTTGCGTTCCTTATCGACAGTATCGCAGGCGCGCCCCAGGACGGCGATTTCGGTACGCACACGGCGGCAGCGGCTTTCTTCAAGACAATAGGCGGCTACGCGTTCAACTTTATGGTGCCCGTCCTTGCGGGTTATATCGGCAAGAGCATTGCAGACCGTCCGGGCTTCTTGGTGGGACTTGTTGGCGGCTTCCTTGCAACCACAGGCTCGACCTTTGCAAACATTGCGGGGGACGTTCCCTCGGGATTTTTAGGCGCGCTTCTTGCTGGCTTTGCAGGCGGATTTCTCATGCTTGGCATTGAAAAGCTCTGCGACAATATGCCCAACGCTCTTAACGGCATCAAGCCCGTACTGATATATCCTCTTGCGGGTCTGGGAGTTATAGCAATCATAATGTGCGCGGTAAACCCGTTTATGGGTATGATAAACACAGGACTTTCAAACTTCCTGAACAGCATGGGAAGCAGCAGTAAAATAGTTCTCGGCTGTATCCTCGGCGGAATGATGTCCATTGATATGGGCGGACCGTTCAACAAGGCGGCGTATGTTTTCGGCACGGCAGCAATTGCTTCGGGCAGCTACGATATAATGGCGGCTGTTATGATAGGCGGTATGGTACCTCCCATTGCGATCGCGCTTTCAACCACATTCTTCAAGAACAGGTGGACAGAGGACGAGCGCAAGAACGGCGCGGTAAACTACATCATGGGTCTCAGCTTCATAACCGAGGGAGCAATCCCCTACGCGGCTTCCGACCCGCTCAGAGTTATCCCCTCATGTCTTGTAGGCGCGGCTGTTTCGGGCGGACTTTCAATGGCGTTCGGCTGTACTCTTATGGCGCCTCACGGCGGTATATTCGTGTTCGCAGTTGTTGGCAACTGGGCGATGTATCTGGTTTCCCTTGCGGTAGGTTCAATAATCGGTATGCTTATGCTTGCGCTTCTTAAAAAGAAGAGAACCGACGCGTAAAACTTAACGGTATTAAAAAACAAAGTTTTTATCAAAATTTTTATAAGGAGAGATAATCATGGTATCAAAAACAGTAAAGGTAGTAAACGAACAGGGTATGCATATGCGTCCCGCAGGAGAGCTTGCAAAGGCAGTTAAGGCGCATCCCGACTGCGAGGTAACTCTCAACGCAAACGGCAAAACAGTCAAGGCGAAAGCTCCCATGCAGATAATGTCGGCTTGCATAAAGTGCGGCAACGAGGTCGAGATCGTATGCAACGGCGCGGACGAACAGGCTGTACTGGACGAGATCGCAGCAATGTTTGAAAGCGGTTTTGGTGAGTGAGCGGGGAAGCCGCATATCTAAAAGCTGAACATTTGAAAGGCGGAGTTTTTCTCCGCCTTAAATGTAAAAATACATAAAAATACGGAGGTGTGCAGTATGGATAAATATACGGGAAAAGGCGTTTACGGAGCTATCGCTGTAGGAAAAATTTCCGTCTTTAAAAAGCAGGACGCGGAAGTCAAGCGCGTACACGTTGATGATACCGAAAATGAAAAACGCCGCTATGAGGAGGCGAAAAACGCTTCTATAGAACAGCTGGGCGAGATCTATCAAAAGGCTCTGAAAGAGGTGGGCGAAGCCAACGCCGCCATTTTTGAGATACATCAGATGATGCTTGACGACGAAGACTACAACGACTCCATAAACGACATAATCGAGACCCAGAACGTAAACGCGGAGTATGCCGTTGCGGTAACAGCGGACAATTTTGCGGAGATGTTTTCCAACATGGACGACGCTTACATGAAAGCGCGCGCAGCGGACGTCCGCGACATTTCAAACAGAATTATCGGCAACCTGACGGGAGAAATTTCAAAGGGAAATTCCTCGGACGAAAAGGTGATAATCTGCGCTTCCGACCTTGCTCCCAGCGAGACCGTCGCTCTTGACAAGGACAAGGTTTTAGCGTTCGTAACGGCGCACGGCTCGTCAAATTCCCACACGGCAATTCTGGCAAGAAATATGAATATTCCCGCAAGAATCGGCGCGGGGGACGAATTTCTGTCCAAGATCAAGGACGGCGACGAAGCTATCGTTGACGGCTTTACGGGAGAAATTTTCGTAAGTCCCGACAGCGGGACCCGCGAAAGACTTCTGAAAAAACAGTCCGAGGACGAAAATAAAAAGCGCCTTTTACAGGAGCTTAAAGGCAAGGAGAATGTTACTGTCGACGGCAGGAAGATAAACATTTACGCCAACATCGGCAGCGTTGACAACATCGGCGCGGTACTGCTCAACGACGCAGGCGGTATCGGACTTTTCCGCAGCGAATTTCTGTACCTTGAAAGCTCCGACTATCCCACCGAGGAGCAGCAGTTTGCGGCGTACAAAAAGGTGCTTGAAAGCATGGCGGGGAAAAAGGTCATTATCCGTACTCTCGACATCGGCGCGGATAAGCAGGTGGATTATTTCAACCTGAAAAAAGAGGAAAATCCCGCTCTCGGATACCGTGCAATAAGAATTTGCCTGACCCGTCCCGAAATTTTCAAGACCCAGTTAAGAGCATTGTACCGTGCCTCGGTTTACGGACATCTTGGAATAATGTTCCCTATGATAACAAGCGTTTCCGAGCTTGAAAAAATTCTTGCAATATGCGATGAAGTCAAAGCGGAGCTTAAAGCGCAGTCCGTTGAATACTCCGAAAGCGTTGAGCTGGGCATTATGATAGAGACCCCTGCGGCGGCAATAATCAGCGGCAAGCTTGCCCAGATGGTGGACTTTTTCAGCGTAGGTACAAACGACCTTACACAGTACACGCTTGCCTGCGACAGACAAAATCCCGACATTGAGCAGTTTGTTGACACTCACCACGAGGCAATTCTGGAGCTTATCAGAATGAGCGCGGAAAACGCTCACAAGCACGGCGCATGGATAGGAATATGCGGCGAGCTTGCGGCGGATACCACGCTTACTGAAACCTTCCTGCGAATGGGAATTGACGAGCTTTCGGTGTCCCCCACATTCGTACTGAAAGTAAGGGACGCTGTTAGGAATATTGACCTGTCCAAAAATTAATAAAGACAGCATTAGGGGTATGTCCGCGGAAAACTGCGGCATACCCCTAATGCTTTTTTGATTTTCGGCGGAAGCGGATTTGTTGCATTTCCCCATAAGGTGTGATATAATAAATCAAAGAAAGAATTATGCCGGAGGTAAGTTTATGAAAAAATTTGCCGTTATTTTGCTTTCGATGTGTATGCTTGCCGGATGTCAAGGTCAAACCGGCGTTTCCGATGAGACTTTCTCGGGGACCGAGTACGCTTCGGGAAATGAAAACGCAGAATATTTTGGCTTCGGGGACGAGCTGAACGCCGAAGAAAAGCAAGTCCTGTCAGACTTTATGCCCGTGCTGACGGATGGGAAAACCTTTATGGCGGCGCATATGCCATACAGCGGAGAATCGGCGGAGGCTTCCGAGGAAAAAAGCCTTGCGGACATTCTTCACGATATAGACCCCGACTATTCTTCGGACACGCCTGTGCAGTCCCTTGCGTTCTGCGACGTTACCGGGGACGGTCAGACGGATATTGCGGTGCTGCTCGACCACCCCGCAGGGTTTTACTGTCTGCTCTGCAAGGACGGGGACAGCTTTTACGGAGTACATATGCCGATCCGCTGGTTTGAGGATCTTCGCGAAAACGGTGTTTTCTTAGGTTCGGGCGGAGCGGCAACTTCCTATTATGAACGTCTGCATTTTTCAGACGGTGTCTTTTCGACCGAGCTTTTAGGATATACCGATTGGGGGTATTGCGCAGCAGAGGGAAAAGAAGTCTCACAAGAGGAATTTGAGGCATGGCTTGACGAACTTCTCGGAGAAAAGGTCGTCTGGCACAAAGGCTGAGCCTTTACCCATGCCGCCATCTATAGCAAGTAACCACACTGTCTTCCCGAGACAAGAAATCGTTTTGATATAAAGATTGCACGAAAGGCTGAGCCTTTACCCACGCCGCTGTCTATAGCAAGTAACCATACTGTCCTCCCGAGACAGGAAATCGTTTTGGCATAAGGATTGCATGATGCGGCAATTTTTTTGAAAGGACTGCGGCGATATGAAAATTGACCGTCTTATAGGTATACTTTCCATACTTTTGCAAAGGGACAAGGTTACAGCCGCGGAGCTTGCGGAAAAATTTGAGGTGTCCCGCCGAACCATTGTCCGCGATATCGAGGACTTATGCAAAGCGGGCATTCCCGTTTCCTCTTCTCAGGGACGGGGCGGCGGCATTTCCGTTATGGACGGCTTCAAGCTCGACCGCACTCTGCTTTCCGTTGAGGACATGAAAGCCATACTGACGGGCTTGCAGGGTCTTGACAGCGTAAGCGAAAGCAGCCGTTACCGCCGTCTTATGGACAAGCTTGACGCGGAAAATACTGTGGGCACGGTGGGCGCGGGAAACAGCATTATAGTCGATTTGTCCTCATGGGACAAGAACGCGGTGTCCCCCAAGCTGGAGACGATAAAGCAGGCTATAGAAAGCAATGAAAAAATCTCGTTCATGTACTATTCTCCCGAACGCACCGAGCGGCGGGAAATAGAACCGTACCGACTGGTTTTCCAGTGGGCGAGCTGGTATGTGTGGGGCTTCTGCACAAAGCGGAACGATTACCGAATGTTCAAGCTGACGCGTATGACCGACCTTACAGTCGGGGAGGAATTTACTCCGCGGGAGATACCCAATTACAGCTGCGACAAACTGAGGCACACAAAGGGAGAGATCGCGGTCAGGGTCAGGTTTGACAGCTCCGTAAAGTGGCGGCTTGTGGACGAGTTCGGCGCGGAATATCTCACCGAGGACAAAGACGGAAGCATTACCCTTGACTTTACATGGTCGGACGTCCCGTCGTTTTACTCCTATATCGCAGGCTTTCGGGACGCGGCGGAAATAATCGCTCCCGAAGAGTACCGAAAGGAATTTTCGGAGCTGCTGGAAAAAATGCTGAAAAAATATAAATAAGCGGAACGCTCCGATCATTCGGGGTGTTCCGCTTTGTATTAATCATGAATAACAGATGCCCGCCTCGTCAAGTATTTTTCCTACTCTGTCAAGCTCATGCCTGATAAATGGAATGTTGGTATCCGCAAAAAACTCCTTTGCCTCACGGAAATATTCCGCAGCCTTTTCCTTGTTGCCGCTTTTGCAGTAAAGCTCCGCAAGGTCAATGCCGACTGATTTTTTACCCTCTTCGTTTATCCCGCATGACGGGTCTATCTCCCCCGCTTTTTCCTGAAATTCGATAATGTTAAGATAGTACTCTATAGCCTTGTCATACTGTCCGCTGTAGGCAAGAATAATTACAGTATGCTTTAATGCATAGACCTTCATCGGAAGCGCATCATTCCACATTTCCTCTACGACCTTTTCGTTCTCCCGAAACGCTTTGATATAGCTTTCAGCGTCGTTTGAAACGCTGTAAAAGGTAAAATAGCTTAATGCCTTTAATGAACGCTGCAAAAAATTTTTCGGCGGGATATTCTCAATTTCCTTTAAAAGAGCTTCTGCCTTTTTCGTCCATTCATCCATTTCATTATTATTAAGATACAGCGAAATAAGCGAATTTACAGACAATATCTTTTCACCGCCTTTATCCGCCGCAAATCTTTCCTCATAAAGACGTATTTTTGTATCGTTATCCGCTGACATAACTGTTTCATTGAATTTCTGCCTTTTAAATGCGTGTATGAATTTTTCCGTGGTAAATCCGCTGATGTATTTTTTGCTCAACAGAATAGTTACTCCGAAAAACACTACAAAATCCACCGCTAATATAATTGCCACATAAATAAGCGCAGACCAAAAGCTGCTGCGCAATAACATAAAAAGCACGGCAAATTCCACACCGATCGCCGCTATCATTATATACGCCGTTATCTGAACAGCTTTGTCCGAAGCCGCCTTGTTTTTTCTTTCGGTTTCAATTGTTTGGTCAAGCATGTCCTTTGTAATTTCAAGCATGACAGTACCCCTTTCAAATATTTTAAGAAATGCACACCGCAAAGGCTGAGCCTTTACCCATGCCGCCGTAATTTGGCGGTAAAGGTAAATTGCTCTGCCGAGACGAAAGATGCTTTAGTATCATCATTCGTCTAAGCGATGTGCATTTTAATTATTTTATTTCTGCAAAGCCGCAATGGACTGCTCGATCTTCGCCATTTTCTCCTGTGCCTTTGCAAGCTTAGCCTTTTCAGCTTCGATCTGCTGCGCGGGAGCTTTCGCAACAAATCCCTGATTGTTCAGCTTGTTTGAGGAGAAGTCAATATCCTTTTGAACAGCCGCCTTTTCCTTGTTGAGACGCGCAAGCTCCTTTTCCTTGTCAACAAGCTCGTCCATGGGAATGAAAATTCTTGCGCTGTCCGTAACAACAGTTACAGCGTCAGGCATATCAATTTTTGCCGCAATTTCCACCGAGGAAGCCGAAGCAAGTCTCTCAAAGAACATCTTGCCCTGCTCAAAAATTTCCGTCTCCGCAGTTTCAATGTGGAGAGCCGCTTTCTTTGAGGGGGGAACGTTCATCTCGGCACGGCGGTTTCTTATTCCGCGAATTGCCGCGATAATTTTCTCGAACTGCTTTTCCTCGTCAGCAAAATTCAGCTTCTCGTCATACTGTGGGAACTCGGACAGAATACAAGGTACTTCGCTGTCCGAAACAGCAGACCAGATTTCCTCCGTAACGAACGGCATAAAGGGGTGCAGAAGCTTCAGCATCCCCTGCATTACCCAAACAAGGACAGCCTGCGCAGTCTCGGCAGTTTCGCCGCCCGCCGCAATTCTCGGCTTGGTAAGCTCTATATACCAGTCGCAGTAAACGTCCCAGATAAAGTCGTAAAGCTTTGCAACTGCAACGCCAAGCTCGAAAGCTTCAAGGTTTTCGTTGACCTCTTTCGCAAGGGTATTGAACTTACCGATTATCCATTTATCCTCAATGTTGAGGTTTGCGGGGAGACCGTTAAGCTTGAAATCGTCAGGGAGGTTCATCATTATAAAGCGGGAAGCGTTCCAAAGCTTATTTGCAAAATTACGGGAAGCCTTAACTTTTTCCTCCATATAACGCATATCGTTTCCGGGGGAGTTGCCCGTTGCAAGCATGAAGCGGAGAGCGTCCGCACCGTATTTTTCAATTTCCTCCAGCGGGTCGATACCGTTGCCGAGAGATTTGGACATCTTCCGTCCCTGTGAGTCGCGAACCAGTCCGTGGATAAGAACCGTGTCAAAGGGAGGTTTGCCCGTGTTTTCAATACCGCTGAACATCATTCTGATTACCCAGAAAAAGATGATATCGTAGCCGGTAACAAGTGTGTTTGTGGGGTAGAAATACTTAAAGTCCTCGGTTTCCTCGGGCCAGCCCAGTGTGGAGAAAGGCCACAAAGCGGAGCTGAACCATGTGTCCAATGTGTCGGGGTCTTGACGCATTTCCTTTCCGCACTTAGGACACTTAACCGAATCTTCCTTTGTAACTATCATCTCGCCGCAGTCGTCGCAGTAAAATGCGGGTATGCGGTGTCCCCACCATATCTGGCGGGAAATGCACCAGTCGCGGATATTTTCAAGCCAGTTGAAATAAATCTTATCAAATCTTTCGGGGACGAATTTCGTCTCGCCGTTTTTAACAGCGTCGATAGCGGGCTTTGCAAGCTCCTGCATCTTAACGAACCACTGTGTGGAAACCTTAGGCTCAACGGTGGTGTGACATCTCTGACAAGTGCCGACGTTGTGAACGTGCTCCTCGACCTTGATAAGGAAGCCCTCTTTTTCAAGGTCGGCAACAATAGCCTTTCTTGCCTCGTATCTGTCCATGCCCGCATATTTGGGGTAATCGTCAACGATTTTTGCATCGTCAGTCATAACGTTGATAACTTCCAGATTGTGACGTTTGCCCACCTCGAAGTCGTTAGGGTCGTGAGCGGGAGTTATCTTTACAACGCCCGTACCGAAATCTGTTTCAACGTAATCGTCCGCAACAACGGGAATTTCACGTCCAACCAAAGGCAGGACAAGCATTTTTCCAACAATATCCTTGTAGCGTGCGGCGTTGGGATTTACCGCAACGGCAGTATCGCCAAGCAATGTTTCGGGACGTGTTGTTGCAAGCTCAACATAGCCGCTGCCGTCCTTGAAAGGATAGCGGATATGCCAGAAATGACCCGCCTGCTCCTCAAAAATAACCTCTGCGTCGGACAACGCAGTTTCGCAGCTGGGACACCAGTTTATCATACGCTCGCCGCGGTAGATAAGTCCCTTTTCGTAATATTTTATAAATACGTCCTTGACCGCCTTTGAGCAGCCCTCGTCCATGGTAAAGCGCTCTCTCGACCAGTCGCAGGAAGAGCCTAACTTTTTAAGCTGTTCAACGATTCTGCCGCCGTACTGCTTTTTCCAAGCCCATGCACGCTCCATGAATTTCTCACGTCCGAGACTTTCCTTTGTCAGACCCTCTTTCGCCATTGCGTCAACGATTTTTACCTCGGTAGCAAGTGCGGCGTGGTCTGTACCGGGAAGCCACAACGCGGAGTAGCCGCACATTCTTTTCCAGCGGATAAGAATATCCTGCAAGGTCTCGTCAAGGGCGTGACCCATGTGGAGCTGTCCCGTGATGTTTGGCGGGGGAATTACAATAGTGTAGGGCTTTTTCTGGGGATCTCTCGTTGCCTTGAAGCAATCGTTGTCCATCCAGAACTTGTATATTTTATCCTCTACTTCCTTTGGGTCGTAGAGCTTCGGCAGTTCTCTCTTCATTTTAACCTGTCCTTTCAAATAAAATAAATATAATGGTAATTATACCATATTTTCCGCAAAAAATCAACATTTATTTTCAGATTATTGTTCTTCGTTTTCTTCAAGATAACTATTGTATAAATACGGATCTATATCCTTAGGAATAACCTCCAGACTTTCAAGTCTCTCCCCGTTGATAGACCCTCTGAAATATGACCAATAATATTCCTTATCGTTATTTTCCGTAACGCCGCTAAAACTCAAACCGTATTCATCTGAGTAAGGCTCATAAACCTCCCGCAGACTTTCATTGCTCTGACAAAACGGAATATTTATCACAGATGATTTTCCAAGAACATCATCGCCGGTCATAAAGTCCCACTGATATATCATTGCGTTTTCCGGCGGTTCATCTTTAAGCCGAACAGCATTAACGCTGCCAATAAATCTTCCGAAAATGTAAGAAGCGTATCTATCCAACATATAATCTGAATTATTATAATACTCTATGCTTGTTGTAGGCTGTAGAATTACGTCCTCGCCGAGTTCGCTTATAAGCACATTTATTTTTGAAGTAAATTTCCCGATAACGACAGCGTTGTCCTCAAAAGCGGGACTAATGTCAAAATCACGCTTTTCACCTGTCAGAAGCGGCACAGGCTCGTTAGGAGTAAATTTGTCAAAGGCAGAAAAGCTGCACAGCTCCGCATCGCTTTTCAGCTCGGAACAGTCGATAGAAAGGAGCATAGCCATATTGGAACTGCCCATAAAAATCGCCGCTTCGCCCTCCTCGGTCATGTAGGTATAATCGGAATGATCCTCGTCCGCAACAGGGATATCACTTGAAGGCTTGCCCCATTTGCTCTCCAGAAATTCACAGTCAAAGCTTCTGTCAATATCTCCGACGCTCCAGCTGCATTCCTGCGAACTAAGTATCAACGCTGCAATTACGCCGAATTTGCTGTCAAGATTTGATTTTCTTATAATTAACGCCGTTGTGTACATCTGCTCCTCGGTGCCTATCTCTGCAAGAGAAATACCATATCCGTTCGATTCGCCGATACTGTTTTCCTGCCGGACGATAAGTCCCTCGGGCAGGTCGCAGACCATAAGCGGCAGGGTAATACGGCTGCCGTTTATTCGTATGTCGTTGAATGCGCTGCGGAGCTTTTCCGCATTCTCCGCCGAAATAATTTCTGCATTTTCGTCAAACCTTTTGCCGAACACGCTTTGCAGAATGCTCCCGCTTATCTCATCCGAGGTTTTTGAGTACGCCGAATAGGGAGCGGAATTAACACCGCAGGAAGAAAACGCAAGCAGCGCTGCCGCGGAACATACCGCCGCAATAACCCTTATCCAACTCTTTTTCATAAAAAAGTCCCCCCAAAATCCATTTTTACATTTTAAATTATAGCATACTCCCAACGGATATGTCAATGCAAGCCGATAAATACAGATTGACACATTAAAAATATCATGTTATAATTTTTACATAAAATTAACAAATATCCCGAAAAATATCATGCCCTTGAATTGTATTTGAAATAGTACCGGATTTGGGAGGAAGTCAGATGAAAAAAGTTTTTATTACGGCGATCGTGCTTATCGTTACCGTACTTGCAATGCCCGCGGTCAGGGTTTTGGGGCTGGATACTGAACTTATTGTTGAATATTCTGCCGGCGAAAACGGAGTGAAACTTAACTGGCATACAGACGGAAAAAACGTTATTGATAAAAGTACGGTCTACAGGTACGATCCCGAGACAAAAAACTTTTTGAAGATCGCCCGAACGGATAAGCCCGAATATACGGACAGTGATGTACATTTAACGGCAGGAAGCTCCGTTCGCTATAAGATAATCGCTTCGATTAAACACGGCGGCAAGGCTTCAAAAACCGTTGACTGCTATACCCTGCTTCCCGACATACCTCTGCGTTACGACAGTCAAAATGAGGGCAGGATATGCAAGGCTTATATTTATATGGGCGGTCTTAATAACGGCTCATATCCGATAATTTACCATAATTTTTTCGGCGATATTGTCATAGGCGAGACCGACAGTTACCTGAATAATTTTGCCGCCTCCGAGGACGGTAAAACAGTTTTTTACTCCACCAAAAACGAGATATACAGATACTGCGTCAACGAGGGAAAAGCCGAGCGGATATTCCGAAGCAATGATGAGATAGGAGATATTGAGGCGTCGCCAAACGGAAAGTGCATTTTCTTTACAAACGATCACGAAAACAGCAGTGATAAATTTGTATGGTATGATCAGAAATTGTTTCGATTTGTTTTAAATGATTATTTATATTATATCGAGGCTGTCTGCGACGACGGAAAAGTCATATTCTCCGCGCTTGACGACAATGATAATGAGGATATCTATTTTTACTGTCTGTATGAATTTGATCCGGAAACAGGAAAAAACAAACGCTTTGCCGAGATGGAATACGACGGCAGCTATGTTTATGACACGGCTGTTTTTCCCGATGAAAATGCCTATGCGCTTTACAATGAGGATTACGGACTGTACTGCGGAACGATAGGTTCAAAGCCAAGGAAACTGCTTCCCGCCGAAGAATGTTATCCGGGTATGTTTGTTTCAAACGGCAAGACCGCTTTTTTAAGTGATGATAAGCATATTTACCGCATTGATTTTAAAAACGGTAAAAAAACAGCGGTCGCTGAAATAAATCCGAATTCGTCCGACCATGACAGTTTGAATTTTAAATACAGCGCTGATTTCAGTGCGGTACTGTTTATTGATTACGGCAATGGTCTTCTTGTAAGGGCTTCGGAATGGGACGATGATAGCTGTACATACACCAAAAGGCAGGAAATACCAATTAATGTAACGGCGGATATGCAGATTTATGATACCTCAAACGACATGAACATAGTTTGTTTTTATGACGGAAAAAAAGATTTTATTGCGTTTTTCCAAAACGGCGGGCTAAAGTACGCCAAAAACATTCTGGGCAGCGACGCTTATGACCGTATGTTTTGCTATGAAAGCCGTGAAAAAATTTACGGCAGATACTATCGGTATAAAAATCTTATGATAGCTGAACCTGACGGCAGCACGTCTGTTGTTTATAACGGATATTTCTTTTCTCCCGCATGGGAAAATGCTAACGAAAAAATACCGATGATGATATGTCTTACGGAATATCTTTTTGATGAGGAGTACCGGCATTATTATGCAAATTCAAGCGACGTATATTTTACAGATAAAAGCGGCAAGGCTGTTTTTGGCTGGCACGAGAGCTATGAATACGCAGTTGTTGAATAAAAAAAGAAAGGCGGAAGTCAAATGAAAAAATTTATCACAGCAATTATAATTATTGTCACCGTCCTTGCAATGCCCGCGGTCGGGGCTTTTGCGGCTGAAAAGCCTCTTGAGGATATTCCCATGCTCAATGAGTATTATTGCGGAAGTCAGAAGGCTTACCTTTATTCTTCATGGGATAAGTATTATATTCTTAAATACTGCAGCAGCGAAAGGGAAGAGGTTCTGTACAAGTCCGATAAAGAATTTGATTACAGCGCAAGCATTTCCGAGGATGGAAAAACCGTGTTTTTCGGCATAAACAATATAGTATACAAATACTCTTACGAAACCAACAAATCGGAAAAAATATACGCTGTAAAGGTAAGGAATTATCCCGATAAAAACAATCTCACTCTTTATTCATCTCCCAACGGCGAATACTGCTTTATTAAATGGTTTTATTATCCTGTAGAAAGGCGTGTTGATTCGGAAAGCTATATCACCTTATGGCATGACGGAAAGGAAATTACCGAAAAAGCAGACTGTCCAAAAGTATTTGGAGTTTCCGACAGCGGAGAAGCATTGGTACGCCTCCGAGGAATGGGGCTTTACTCATTCAGTTTTAATTCGGGCAAGCTTGAAGCTGCGGTTGAGCTTCCCGATGACAAATATTACTATGACTTTTTGGCTTACCCCGATACGGGTACGTACATTATGTACAGCGACCACTATAGGGTTCTTCCTGTAGGCTCTGACGATGAATCGGACAAATATTGCAAATTTTACTTTGGAAAAACAGACGGCGAGCAGCATTCTCTTTTTCAGGACGAAATGCCCAAGAGCTATTATCTCGGTGCAAGCAGCAAAAGCATAGCAGTATATGACGGCGAATATGTTGTGAGAATAAACCTCGAAAGCGGCAAAAGAAAGCGTATCGTAAAGCTTGCCGAGAAACGCCTGAACAGCAATTATATCGTATTCAGCGAGGATTTTGACGCTGTGCTGTACATCAATTATTCCAAGAACAAGCTTGTGCGGCTTTCGGGTTGGAACGATAAAAAGAACGGCTATACAAAGCGTGAAGAGATAGAGCTGAACGGTACAAAAAAAGAGTGCATAAAAAATTATTCGGACGATTTGAAAACGGTACTGCTTTCAAGTGCAGAATACGACGAGGACAGTAAGTCCTACAAAAACTGCGCGGCATTTTTTGAAAGCGGAAAGCTTGTCACAATAGATACCAGCTACCAAGAAATGCGCATAGACCGTTTCAATAATCTTATCGGCATTGAACGGGTTTTTTATGAAAAATTCAATATTGATGTCATCACTCCCGACGGAAGTAAAAAAACTGCTTTCAGCGAATGTGACGACTATTACCGCGATTGGAAAATATCGTTCTTTATTTTCCGCACTGAGACCGCAACGGACGCAGGCGAGTATTACGAATACGGTGTCTGCACCGATTATTACATAAATAAAAACGGCGAAGCAGTCCTGCTTTGGGACGGCAGAAATACCTATGAGATCGAGTATCTTGATTAAAATAAAAAGAGGCGATAAAATGAAAAAAGTTATTTTTACTGCAATCGTACTTATTATAACCGTCCTGGCAATGCCTGCGGTCGGAGCTTTTGCGGCTGAAAAGCCTCTTGAGGATATTCCCATATGGGGCTACAGCGAAAGCGGAAAGGCGTACTGCCGATATGACGAAACAGACGGCGAATATGTGCTGACCTATTTCAACAGCAATGGGTCTGAACGGCTTTACAAGTCCAAAAAGAAATTCGCTCATGACGAAAGCTTTTCTGAGGACGGGGAAACCGTATTTTACCAAATAGACAATACGGTGTACAGATACTCATACGAAAGCGGAAAACGGAAGAAGATATATACTCTCCCCGAAAACAAAAGCGGCAGCAAGCGGTTTGTACGGTTGTATTCCTCGCCAAACGGAGAATACTGCGCCATTCGCATAGAATATATCGTTGAGATGGAGGACGACGATATCGAGCTTATCCTTTGGCATGACGGCAAGACTGTATCGCAAAGCGAAAAAGCCACCTTCGGTTTTGAGGACAGCGACAATTTTTACGGCGTAAACGACTTCGGCGAGGTGTTCTACACTCTTGACAGGGACATCTATATCCTTGACTTTGACGGCAAAAGGCTTGCGGAAAAAGTCCCCGACGGAAAGGACAAGAAGAAAAAAATTTATCCCAACAGCCGCACCTATTTACTGTACTGCGGCAACGATTTTTACTTCGGCGAAATAGGCGGCGAACGGCACAAGCTGTCATTTTCCGAAAATTCGGTATTATATATAAAAGCTGAAAACGGGGAAAGTCTCATTGCGTACAATGAAGAATATATCGCCCGATACGATATTAAAAGCGGAAAAAGCAGCAATATACTGAAAATGAGTCCCGAAAAATATTGGGATAAACGCCAGAACTCCATGGCGGTCAGCAGCGACCTGAATGAAGCAGCTTACATAAATCATTCCAAAAGGAAGATCGTGCGGCTGTCGGACTGGAGCGATAAAAAGAACCGCTACACGAAAAAACAGGAGATCGGCTTTTTGGGCGATGCCGGCACGGGAAACGAACGGATCAGATACTTTTCCGATGATCTGAGCCTTATTGAGTTATGGTATACCGACAGCACGGGTAACGTTTATATTGCCGATTTTGACAGCGGCAGGCTTGCTCCGTCGGACTATTTTATTAACGGCATAGACCGCTTCGGTCACATAATCATAAACAAAAACGGCGTTGAAACAGCAGACCCGGAGGGAAACAAAACCAAGGTATTCGACGCCTTGGGCACACGCTGCGAGCCTTATATGAAAAACGGATTTTACATTTTTTACGGCGGCGGTCCCGAAGAATATTACTGCGACGAGGGAGACTACGAGGTAACGTATTATTACATCGACGAAAGCGGCAAGGCGGTCAAATGGTTTGATACAATGCTGTTCTTCGGAGAGATCTGGGAGGACTGAAACTATTTGCCGAACGGCGGAGAGCGTTTGCTCTCCGCTTTTTTGCGTGATTTTTGCAGACGGTCTGAACGCGCCGAAAAATTTCCGCCGCGCGCTATTGACTGTAAGCGAGGATTATAGTAAAATATTTATATATGATTTTTTTCGGGAGTGATTTTTTTGGCGGGACATCTTTTCCGCAAATATACAGCTTCTGCGGCGGGTATCGCGCTTTCGGCAGCCCTGCTCTGTTCCTGCGGGACGGATACTGCGGGGACTTCGTGGAACGAGGCTTCCTCCCAAAGCTTTGTTTTTGACACCTACGCGCAGATGTCGGTTCACGGCGGAGAGGCGAAGCAGACGCTTTCCGAGACGGAACAGCTTTTTACCGACATGAGCGAGGCGTTCGATCTATGCTATGATAAAGCCGCGAACGAGCTTCCCGAAAACGAGCTTTACGCAGACTGCTTATCACGAACCCGGGAGCTGAACAGACTTTACGGGAAGGGCATCAACCTTTACTGCGGAGAGCTTACCGAGCTGTGGGGAATTTCTACGGACAGCCCCCGCGTCCCGTCGGAGGAGGAAATAACCGAGGTTCTGGAAAGACTTCCCGACGTTTTTGCGGAAAGCGTTCCCGATACCGCAAAGCTTGACTTCGGAGCGGTGTCCAAGGGTTACGCCTGCGACATGGCGTATGCAATGCTTAAAGAAACTGACACGGAATACGCGGTGATATCCCTCAGTTCCTCTACCCTAATGTACGGCGCAAAGCCTGACGGAAAGCCCTTTCGGACGGGTCTTACAAACCCTCTGACAGGCGATGGCTACGCAGGTATAATCGAGACCGATTCCGCGTTTATTTCCACCAGCGGCGGCTATGAACGATATTTTGTGCCTGAGGGGAGCAATGAAAAATACTGTCATATAATGGATATAACAAGGGGCAGACCCGTTGTTACCGACCTTGCTTCGGCGACGGTGATCGTCCCGTCGGATACACCCAACGGCGGTATAATGTCGGATTTTCTTTCCACGCTTATCTTCACCGAGGGTTCGGAGGGACTGGAAAAATGGCTTGCCTGCAAGGAATTTCGGGTGGTCGCCATTGCCGCGGACGGCAGGGTGTACTCAAACTGCGAGGGCTTTGTTCCCGATGAAAGCGGCGGGTTTTACTATGAATGATGAAAGAAAGCTTATCCGCGCAAGGGATATTGCCGTAATAATACTAATACTTGCGGCGGCAGCGGCGGCGTACTTTCTGTCGGGGATATTCTCCGCAGGGAAAGTCCGCGCCGTGATAGTCTGCGGCGGGGAAACCGTGGCTGAGATACCCTTGGGGCAGGACGGAGAGTACTCCTTTCCCGAAGCGGGGGGCATGGTTTTCACGGTGCGGGACGAAAAAATTTCCGTTACGGAAAGTGACTGTCACGATAAAATATGTATGCGGACGGGAAGCATTTCCCGCGCGGGAGAAGCGATAATATGCGTGCCGAACCGAACGGCGGTCATGGTGGAGAGCAAGTCTGAGGAAAGCGGTGTTGATGTGGTGCTGAGATGAAAATAAAATTCAAGTCCGACGGAGCAAGCCCGTCGCGCTACACGGCGTTTATGGGACTTCTCTTTGCGGTATCCGCCGCGCTGAACTGGCTGGAAAGCGTTTTTTCCGCCGCCCTGCCTGCGGGAATGAGAGTAGGACTTTCCAACATTGCCGTAATGCTTGCGATAC